>NZ_JBHXJG010000119.1:0-21693 GCF_042723425.1 Streptomyces sp. NPDC058375
CCCGCACCTTCACGGTGCGGGCCCCGGTCAGCGAGGTACGCGTCCGGCAATTAGGCCGGGACGATGTTCTCCGCCTGCGGGCCCTTCTGGCCCTGCGTGACGTCGAAGGAGACCTTCTGGCCCTCCTGGAGCTCACGGAAGCCCGAGGTGGCGATGTTGGAGTAGTGGGCGAAGACGTCGGCGCCGCCGCCGTCCTGCTCGATGAAGCCGAAGCCCTTTTCCGAGTTGAACCACTTCACGGTTCCAGTAGCCATGTCATTCTCCTAAAAGAGGTGCAGTGCCGGAAATCCGCACTTTACGGATTCCAAGTCGCCGCATTGAGCCCCATCCGGAGAAAGCCGGAAAACAATAAAGCGCCTGAGGAAGCATTCCCGTCAGGCGCACATAAAGTTCATGGGTACCAAAACTGCAACGGGAAACACCCTAGCACGTCCTCTCCTCCGGCGGTGGATCACGCCGCGCCGCCGCAGAAGAAACATGGCTGACCAGAGGGCGTACGGGAGAGGGACGGCAGGCGGACGGCAGGTGCCTCAGAGCCGCTCGACGATGGTGACGTTGGCCTGTCCGCCGCCCTCGCACATCGTCTGGAGCCCGTAGCGGCCGCCGGTGCGTTCGAGTTCGTGCAGCAGGGTCGTCATCAGCCGGGCGCCGGTTGCCCCGAGCGGGTGACCCAGGGCGATGGCCCCGCCGTTGACGTTGACCCGCTCGGGGTCCGCACCGGTCTCTTTCAGCCAGGCGAGGACGACCGGGGCGAACGCCTCGTTGATCTCGACGAGGTCGATGGCATCGATGGTGAGGCCGGTCTTCTTCAGGGCGTACGCGGTGGCCGGAATCGGGGCCGAGAGCATCCGGATGGGGTCCTCGCCCCGTACGGACAGGTGGTGGATGCGGGCCCGGGGGGTGAGGCCGTGTTCGGCGACGGCCCGTTCCGAGGCGATGAGCAGGGCGGCGGCCCCGTCGGAGACCTGGGAGGAGCAGGCGGCGGTGATGGTGCCGCCCTCGACGACGGGGCGCAGTCCGGCCATTTTCTCCAGGGTGGTGTCGCGGCGCGGCCCCTCGTCGGCGGTGACGTCGTCCCCGTACGCGACGGTCTCGCGGTCGAAGCGGCCCTCGTCGGCGGCGCGGACGGCCCGCCGGTGGGAGGTGAGGGCGAACTCCTCCATGTCCTGGCGGCTGATGCCCCACTTCTCGGCGATGAGCTGGGCGCCGTGGAACTGGTTGACGGGGGCGTCGCCGTAGCGGGCCCGCCAGCCCTCGCTGCCCGCGTACGGCCCCTGGGTGAGGCCGAGGGGTTCGGCGGCCTGGCGGGAGGCGAAGGCGATGGGGATCTGGGTCATGTTCTGGGTGCCGCCCGCGACGACGAGGTCCTGGGTGCCGGAGAGGACGCCCTGGGCCGCGAAGTGGAGGGCCTGCTGGGAGGAGCCGCACTGCCGGTCGATGGTGACGCCGGGGACCTCCTCGGGCAGTCCGGCGGCGAGCCACGACGTACGGGCGATGTCGCCGGCCTGCGGTCCGACCGTGTCCAGGCAGCCGAAGACGACGTCCTCGACGGCCGCCGGGTCGACGCCGGAGCGGGCGACCAGCTCCCGCAGCACGTGCGCGCCGAGGTCGGCGGGGTGGACGGCCCCGAGGCCGCCCTGGCGCCGCCCGACAGGGGTGCGCACCGCTTCGACGATGTAGGCCTCGGTCATGGCTGCTGCTCCTCGGGTCAAGGGTGGCGTACGGCTACCTGCGCAGGGCGATGCCGTCCAGCACCATCGAGAGGTACTGGCGGGCGATCTCCTCGGGGCTGTGGTGTCCGCCGGGCCGGTACCAGGAGGCGGCGACCCAGACGGTGTCGCGGACGAAGCGGTAGGTGAGGCGGATGTCGAGGTCGTCGCGGAAGACGCCTTCGGCGACGCCGCGTTCCAGGGTGCCGAGCCAGGCCTTCTCGAACTTGGTCTGCGAGTCGGCGAGGTAGCCGAAGCGGGGCTGGGTGGCGAGGTGCTTGGACTCCTTCTGGTAGATCGCGACGGCGGGGCGGTGCCGGTCGATCTCCCGGAAGGACTCGGTGACCAGGGCCTCGATGGTCTCGCGCGGGCCGAGCCCGGCGGCCAGGACCTCGTCGTAGCCCTGCCAGAGCTCGTCGAGGAAGGTGGAGAGGATCTCGTCGACCATCGATTCCTTGGAATCGAAGTGGTAGTAGAGGCTGCCCGCGAGCATCCCGGCCTCGTCCGCGATGCGGCGCACGGTGGTGGCGTTGTATCCCTGGGCGGCGAAGACCTCGGCGGCGGTGGCGAGCAGTTCACGGCGTCGCTCGGGCGTGGGGGTCACCTGGGGCTTCTTCTTGGTAGGCACTCGGCCATTGTCCGCCCGCGGCCTGTGTGTTCCCGCATGGCGGTCACGCGTGCTGGCTGCTGACGGGGACGACCTCGCCGGTCATGTACGAGGAGTAGCCGCTGGCGAGGAAGACGATGACGTTGGCGACCTCCCAGGGTTCGGCGTACCGGCCGAAGGCCTCCTTCTCGGTGAGTTCGGCCAGCAGTTCGGCGGAGGTGACCTTGGCGAGGTGGGGGTGCATGGCGAGGCTGGGGGCGACGGCGTTGACGCGTACGCCGTAGTCGGCGGCCTCGACGGCGGCGCAGCGGGTGAGGGCCATGACGCCGGCCTTGGCGGCGGCGTAGTGGGCCTGGCCGCGCTGGGCGCGCCAGCCGACGACGGAGGCGTTGTTGACGATCACTCCGCCTCGCCCGGCGGCCTTGAGGGAGCGCAGGGCGGCGCGGGTGCAGCGGAAGGTGCCGTTCAGGGTGACGTCGAGGATCTTCGTCCACTGGTCGTCGGTCATCTCGGTGAGTTCGGCGGTGCCGCCGAGGCCCGCGTTGTTGAAGACGACGTCCAGGCCGCCGTGGACGCGTTCGGCGTGGGCGAAGAGGGCCGCCACCTGCTCCTCGTCGGTGACGTCGCAGGTCAGGTGGGTGACGCGGTCGGGTCCGAACTCCTCGGCGAGGGCGTGGGCGCTCTCCTTCAGCCGGCGGGCGTGGGCGTCGCCGATGAGGACACGCGCCCCCTCCTCCAGGAAGCGGCGGGCGGTCGCTGCGCCGATCCCGGCTCCGGCGGCGGCGGTGACGACGGCGGCGCGGCCGGCCAGCAGCCCGTGGCCCGGCAGGTACGGCGGTGCGCTCGCGCTCATGGCCCGTTCCCCCGGCTTCTCGGCTTCTCGACGGCGTAGGGGTCGTACGTTAACCTACCAAACACTTGTTAGGGGGGGCCGAGGAGTGGCTGCCGAGGATCGCGTCGGGTACGGCGGTGGTGTCGCTGGCCCTGGAGGGGTACGGGCCGTACGCCCTGGACGCGGACACTGCGGACGCGGTGTTCACGGTGACGGGCGACGAACTGCGGCTCGCACCGGGGCCCGGGGAGCTGTCGGCGTCGGCGGACCCGGCGCGCCGGCTGTTCCGCCCGGAGCCGGGCGGCGTCCCGGTCGCCAAGGGCCCGGCGATACGGGCGGCGGCACGGGCGGCGGGCGACACGGCCACCTTCGCCACGGCGACACGGCCACCTTCGCCACGGCGGCCCTGGCGCTGGGCTGCGGGGAGGAGCTGCTGCGGGTGACGGTGGCGTACGTGAAGCAGCGCACCCAGTTCGGGGTGCCCGTCGGCTCCTTCCAGGCGGTCAAGCACCGCCTCGCGGACACCCTGCTCGGCCTGGAGTTCGCGCGCCCGCTGCTGTTCGGGGCGGCGGTGGAGTTGGCCGAGGCACCCCCTGAGGCCGGAGAGCCGCCGGGCACGGGGGCGGGAACGGCTGGAGGGCCGACCGGGGCCGGGGCTGGGGCTGGGGCTGGGGCTGGGGCCACTGCTGGACTGGAGACGGCCGGAGGGCGGCCCAGTGCGGGGGCGGGAACGGCCCGGGGGCGGTCCCGGGCCGGCGGTCGCGGCGGCGAAGGTGGCGGCGGGCGAGGCGGGGTACGCGGCGGCCCGCACCGCGCTCCAGGCACACGGCGCGATCGGCTACACCGAGGAACTGGACCTCGCGTGGTGGCTGCGCCGGGCCCGGCCGCTGCGGGACGCCGTCCGTCTGCCGGGCCCGGGTGCTGGCGGGGTGAACGCCCTCGGACCGAGGACGCCCCGCCCGGCCGGGGGCGTCACTTCCGGCGTACGGTCCGCAGCGGCTGCCCCGGCCGCCAGGACTGGACGACCAGGAAGTCGCCGTCAAGACCAATGCGGACCACCTCGGTCAGCTCCGCGCGGAAGAGGTGGAAGGGCTCCGGCGGGATGGCCTCCTCGATGAAGCGGGCGATCACCTCCGGGTCGGTGATCTCCACGGCCCGGCCGCTGACGCGGACGTCGCCGTCGTTCATCTCGGCGTCGGGGCCGGGGTTGGCGTGGAACGCGAAGCGCGGGTCGCGCCGCAGGTCCAGGGCTTTGCGGGAGTCCGGCATCATGCCGAGCAGCAGCTCACCGAAGCGGAAGTCGGCCTCCAGGCCGGTGACCCGGGGCGAACCGTCCTTCCGCAGGGTGGCCAGGACGTGGTGCTTGTAGAGCCGGAAGCGGCTGCGGACGGTGTCGGCGAACTCGGGCTCGGCGGCGGCGAAGCCGCCCCAGGAAACGGGTGAAACGGGTGAGGAAGACATCATGGGCGCCATCGAACACCGGATACCCGACACCTTCTGTCCGATATCCCCAGGTGTTCTCGGACACTCACACGTCCGAGAAGGTGATCAGCACCGCCTGGCCCATCGTCCGCAGCACCCCCGGCGACTCCCCCGCCGCCAGCACCGCGTCGTAGCGGTCCAGCCGCACGGCATCCGCGCCGCCCGCCAGCTCCGCGCCGTCGTCCAGGGAGACGGCCAGCACCGCGCCGCCCTCCGGCGGGAGCAGGCGGACCGTGCCGCAGACGACGGCGGTCTCCGCCCGCGTACGGGCCCTGCGGTGCATGACGTTGAGGTTGACGACGGGTCCGGCCAGCAGGAAGCCCTCGGTGGGCAGGTCGCCGGGGAAGCCGTGCGGCCACAGCGGCTCGTCGACGATGTGGTGCTCGCCGCCGACGACGAGGTCCATGCCCGCGCCCTCGACCACGGTGAGGATGCGGTCCACGCCCGGGAAGGCGGAGAAGGGGCCGTCGGCGGTGACGTCCGCGAGGCTCACCCGCCAGTCGAAGGCGTCCGTCCCCGCGCCCTCGGGGTCCGCCGCGATCTCCCGCACGGTCCCGCCGCCGTTCTTCCAGGGGACGGGCGTGCGGTCGGCGGCGCGCAGGATCCGTACCGTCACCGGACGATCCCCTGCTCCCGGGCGGCGGCCAGCCAGAGCGGGAATTCGGCGACGAGCCGGTCGTACAGCTCGGAGTCCGGGACCTGCCGGGGGTCGAGGCCCGCGTGGAAGTACCCGGCGTTGTCGACGGGCCGCTTGGCGGGGACGGCCAGCTCGTCGAGCTTGCGCAGGAAGTCGAACTGGCTGCTGCGGGTGTTGCCGAAACCGACGAACTGCCAGAACAGGGGCAGCTTCGCGGCCTTGCAGAGGTAGCGCTCGGCGGCGAGCTTGTTGATCGGCCCGCCGTCCGTCTGGAAGACGACCAGGGCGGGCGCGGTGGAGCCGCTGTCGAGGTAGTGGTCGATGACGGCGTCCATCGCCAGGTGGTAGCTGGTCTTCCCCATGTGCCCGAGGCCCCCCGCGATCTTCTCGATCCGGCCGTGGTGGTTGTCGAGGGCGATGTCGGTGACCGCGTCGACGTCGGTGGAGAAGAAGACGACGGGGACCGTGCCGTCGTCGTCGAGGTGGGACGAGAGGCCCAGCACCCGGTCGGCCAGCGCCTGGACGCTGCCGTCCTTGTAGTAGGGCTTCATCGAGCCGGAGTAGTCGATGACGAGGTAGACGGCCGCGCGGTGACCGCCCAGGCCGTGCTTCTCCAGCGAGACCCCGGCGCTCTTGTAGAGGCTGACCAGGGCCGGAGCCGACTCCTGCACCTTGGTCAGACTGATGGCCGGGCCTGCGCCCACCGTGTTCACGCCGTGCATGACGGCTCCCCCCGCTCTGCGTTCCGCGTTCTGCGGAGTTCGAGCGTAGGCCACGGCCGGGCCCCCGGGCACGCGGCCCTCCCCCGCCCGTCCGCCGGCGTGGCCGCCGCCCCCGGGGAAAACGGCCCCGGACGCGCCACGGCGCCCGCTGAGTCCGGTCGGGGACAGGCAGGCGCCGCGTTCAGTTCCGTACGCCGTTGTACGGGACGTATCAAGGGGGTGCCCCCGGGCCTCGTGGCCCAGGGGGAACCCGGGTGGTGCTCAGACCAGCAGGGACCGGTCCGTCGGGCGGATCGGCGCGTGCAGGGCGCTGGTCCCGGTCAGGAAGCGGTCCACTCCGCGGGCGGCGGAGCGGCCCTCGGCGATCGCCCAGACGATCAGCGACTGACCGCGTCCCGCGTCGCCGGCGACGAAGACGCCGTCGACGTTGGTCGCGTAGCTCTCGTCGCGGGCGACGTTGCCGCGCTGGTCGAGCTCCAGGCCGAACTGCTGGACCAGACCGTTGGACTGGTCGGTTCCGGTGAAGCCCATGGCGAGGGTGACGAGCTGAGCGGGGATGCGCCGCTCCGTGCCGGGCTTCTGCTCCAGCTTACCGTCCTTGAACTCGACCTCGACCAGGTGGAGGGCGGCCACGTGTCCGTCCTCGTCGCCCTCGAAGTGGGTGGTGGAGACGGAGTAGACCCGCTCGCCGCCCTCCTCGTGCGCGGAGGTGACCTTGTAGAGCATCGGGAAGGTCGGCCAGGGCTGGCCCGGGTTCCGCTCCTCGCCCGGCTTCGGCATGATCTCCAGCTGGGTGACGGAGGCCGCGCCCTGGCGGTGGGCGGTGCCGACGCAGTCGGCGCCGGTGTCGCCGCCGCCGATGACGACGACGTCCTTGCCGCCAGCGTGGATCGGGGCGACCGTCAGGTCACCCTCCTGCACCTTGTTGGCGAGCGGCAGGTACTCCATCGCGAAGTGGATGCCGCCCAGCTCACGGCCGGGGACGGGCAGGTCGCGGGAGACGGTGGCGCCGGCCGCGATGACGACCGCGTCGTAGCGGCGGCGGAGCTTGGCGGCGTCGATGTCCTGGCCGATCTCCACCCCCGTACGGAACTTGGTGCCTTCCAGGCGCATCTGCTCGATGCGGCGGTTGATGTGCGACTTCTCCATCTTGAACTCGGGGATGCCGTACCGGAGGAGGCCACCGATGCGGTCCGCGCGCTCGTAGACGACGACGGTGTGGCCGGCCCGGGTCAGCTGCTGGGCGGCGGCGAGTCCCGCCGGGCCCGAGCCGATGACCGCGACGGTCTTGCCGGAGAGGCGCTCGGGCGGCTGCGGGGTGACGTCGCCGCTCTCCCACGCCTTGTCGATGATGGAGACCTCGACGTTCTTGATGGTGACGGCCGGCTGGTTGATGCCGAGCACGCACGCCGACTCGCAGGGGGCCGGGCACAGCCGCCCGGTGAACTCCGGGAAGTTGTTCGTGGCGTGCAGCCGCTCGGAGGCGGCGGTCCAGTCCTCGCGGTAGGCGTAGTCGTTCCACTCGGGGATGAGGTTTCCGAGCGGACAGCCGTTGTGGCAGAACGGGATGCCGCAGTCCATGCAGCGGCCGGCCTGCTTGCTGATGATCGGGAGCAGCGAGCCCGGAACGTAGACCTCGTTCCAGTCCTTGACGCGCTCGGCCACGGGGCGGGTCTGGGCGACCTCGCGTCCGGTGGTCAGGAAGCCCTTGGGGTCAGCCATGGGTCGCCGCCTCCATCATCTTCTCGGTGGTCTCCTGCTCGGAGAGACCGGCGAGCTCAGCGGCGTCCTTGGCGGCGAGCACTGCCTTGTACGTGGACGGGATGATCTTGCTGAAGCGGGTCACGGCGGTGTCCCACTCGGCGAGGAGCTTCTCGGCGACGGTGGAGCCGGTCTCCTCCTGGTGGCGGCGCACAACGTCGTGCAGCCACTGCCTGTCGGTGTCGTCCAGCTCCTCGACCGCGCCGAGGTTGCCGACGTTGACGTTGTCGCGGTTCAGGTCGATGACGTACGCGACGCCGCCCGACATGCCGGCGGCGAAGTTGCGGCCGGTCTCGCCGAGAACGACGGCCTGGCCGCCGGTCATGTACTCGCAGCCGTGGTCGCCGACGCCTTCGGAGACGACGAGCGCGCCGGAGTTGCGGACGCAGAAGCGTTCGCCGGTGCGGCCGCGCAGGAAGATCTCGCCGCCGGTCGCTCCGTAGCCGATGGTGTTGCCGGCGATGGTGGAGAACTCGGCGAGGTGGTCGGCGCCCCGGTCCGGGCGGACGATCACGCGGCCGCCGGAGAGGCCCTTGCCGACGTAGTCGTTGGCGTCGCCCTCCAGGCGCAGGGTGATGCCGCGCGGCACGAACGCGCCGAAGGACTGGCCGGCCGAGCCGGTGAAGGTGATGTCGATGGTGTCCTCGGGCAGGCCCGCACCGCCGAACTTCTTGGTCACCTCGTGGCCGAGCATCGTGCCGACGGTCCGGTTGATGTTGCGGATCGCGACCTGGGCGCGGACCGGCCGGGCGGCCTCGGGGCTTATCGCGCCCAGCGCGTCGGCGGCCAGCTTGATGAGCTGGTTGTCGAGCGCCTTCGTCAGACCGTGGTCCTGCTCGATGATCCGGTGGCGGACCGCGCCCTCGGGCAGCTCGGGCACGTGGAAGAGCGGAGCCAGGTCCAGGCCCTGCGCCTTCCAGTGGGTGACGGCCCGGTCGGTGTCGAGGAGCTCGGCGTGGCCGACGGCCTCCTCGATGGAGCGGAAGCCCAGCTCGGCGAGGATCTCGCGGACCTCTTCGGCGATGAACTCGAAGAAGTTGACGATGTACTCG
Organism: Streptomyces sp. NPDC058375; assembly: GCF_042723425.1. Lineage (NCBI taxonomy): Bacteria > Bacillati > Actinomycetota > Actinomycetes > Kitasatosporales > Streptomycetaceae > Streptomyces > Streptomyces sp. NPDC058375. The sequence goes on from NZ_JBHXJG010000119.1 coordinate 8,803, forward strand.
GCCTTGCCGGAGAACCGGTCGCGGAGCACCGGGTTCTGGGTGGCGATGCCGACCGGGCAGGTGTCCAGGTGGCAGACGCGCATCATGACGCAGCCGGAGACGACGAGCGGCGCGGTCGCGAAACCGAACTCCTCGGCGCCCAGCAGCGCGGCGATGACGACGTCGCGGCCGGTCTTGAGCTGGCCGTCCGTCTGCACGACGATGCGGTCGCGCAGGCCGTTGAGCAGCAGGGTCTGCTGGGTCTCGGCAAGACCGAGCTCCCAGGGGCCGCCCGCGTGCTTGAGCGAGGTGAGCGGGGAGGCGCCCGTTCCGCCGTCGTGGCCGGAGATCAGGACGACGTCCGCGTGCGCCTTGGACACACCGGCGGCGACCGTGCCGACGCCGACCTCGGAGACCAGCTTCACGTGGATCCGCGCCTGCGGGTTCGCGTTCTTCAGGTCGTGGATCAGCTGGGCGAGGTCTTCGATGGAGTAGATGTCGTGGTGCGGCGGCGGCGAGATGAGGCCGACGCCGGGCGTCGAGTGACGCGTCTTGGCGACCCACGGGTAGACCTTGTGGCCGGGCAGCTGGCCGCCCTCGCCGGGCTTGGCCCCCTGGGCCATCTTGATCTGGATGTCGTCCGCGTTGACCAGGTATTCGCTGGTCACACCGAAGCGGCCGGAGGCGACCTGCTTGATGGAGGAGCGGCGCTCCGGGTCGTACAGGCGGTCCGGGTCCTCGCCGCCCTCGCCGGTGTTGGACTTGCCGCCGAGCTGGTTCATCGCGATGGCGAGCGTCTCGTGCGCCTCGCGGGAGATCGAGCCGTACGACATGGCGCCGGTGGAGAACCGCTTGACGATCTCGGACGCGGGCTCGACCTCGTCGATGGAGATCGGCTCGCGGCCGGATTCGAAGCCGAAGAGGCCGCGGAGCGTCATGAGGCGCTCGGACTGCTCGTTCACCCGGTCCGTGTACTGCTTGAAGATGTCGTAGCGCCGGTTGCGGGTGGCGTGCTGGAGGCGGAAGACCGTCTCCGGGTCGAACAGGTGCGGTTCGCCCTCGCGCCGCCACTGGTACTCGCCGCCGATCTCCAGCGCGCGGTGGGATGCCGCGATGCCGGAGGCGGGGTACGCCTTGGTGTGCCGGGCGGCGACCTCCTTGGCGACGACGTCCAGGCCGGCGCCGCCGATCTTGGTGGCGGTGCCGTTGAAGTACGTCGAGACGAAGGCCTCGTCCAGGCCGACGGCCTCGAAGACCTGGGCGCCGCGGTAGGAGGCGACGGTGGAGATGCCCATCTTGGACATGACCTTCAGGACACCCTTGCCGAGGGCGTAGATCAGGTTCCGGATGGCCTGCTCGGCCTCGATGTTCTCGATGAAGGTGCCGGCGCGGACCAGGTCCTCGACGGACTCCATGGCGAGGTACGGGTTGACCGCGGCGGCGCCGTAGCCGATGAGCAGCGCGACGTGGTGGACCTCGCGGACGTCCCCGGCCTCGACCAGCAGGCCCACCTGGGTGCGCTGCTTGGTGCGGATGAGGTGGTGGTGGACGGCGGAGGTGAGCAGCAGCGAGGGGATCGGGGCGTGCTCGGCGTCGGAGTGCCGGTCGGAGAGGACGATGAGGCGCGCGCCGTCCTCGATGGCGGCGTCGACCTCGGTACAGATCTCCTCAAGACGGGCGGCGAGCGCGTCGCCGCCGCCGCTCACCCGGTAGAGACCGGCCAGCGTGGCGGCCTTCATGCCCGGCATGTCGCCGTCGGCGTTGATGTGTATCAGCTTGGCGAGCTCGTCGTTGTCGATCACCGGGAAGGGCAGCGTGACGCTGCGGGCCGCGGCGGCGGTCGGCTCCAGGATGTTGCCCTGGGGGCCGAGCGAGGAGCGCAGCGAGGTGACGAGCTCCTCGCGGATGGCGTCCAGCGGCGGGTTGGTGACCTGGGCGAAGAGCTGGGTGAAGTAGTCGAAGAGCAGCCGGGGGCGCTCGGAGAGCGCGGCGATCGGCGAGTCGGTGCCCATGGAGCCGAGCGGTTCGCCTGCGGTACGGGCCATCGGCGCGAGGATGACGCGCAGCTCTTCCTCGGTGTAGCCGAAGGTCTGCTGGCGGCGGGTGACCGAGGCGTGGGTGTGCACGATGTGCTCACGCTCGGGCAGGTCGCTCAGCTCGATCTCGCCGGTCTCCAGCCACTCCTGGTAGGGCTGCTCGGCGGCGAGGGACGCCTTGATCTCGTCGTCCTCGATGATGCGGTGCTCGGCGGTGTCGACGAGGAACATCCGGCCGGGCTGGAGGCGGCCCTTGCGGACGACCTTCGCGGGGTCGATGTCGAGGACGCCGACCTCGGAGGAGAGGACGACGAGGCCGTCGTCGGTGACCCAGTAGCGGCCGGGGCGCAGACCGTTGCGGTCGAGGACCGCGCCGACCTGCACGCCGTCGGTGAAGGTGACGCAGGCCGGGCCGTCCCAGGGCTCCATCATCGCGGAGTGGTACTGGTAGAACGCACGCCGGGCCGGGTCCATCGAGTCGTGGTTCTCCCACGCCTCGGGGACCATCATCAGCACGGCGTGCGGCAGCGAGCGGCCGCCGAGGTGGAGCAGCTCCAGGACCTCGTCGAAGGAGGCCGAGTCGGAGGCGTCCGGGGTGCAGACGGGGAAGATCCGGTCGAGCTGCGCCTGGCCGAAGAGGCTGGAGGCGAGCTGGGACTCGCGGGCCTTCATCCAGTTGCGGTTGCCCTTGACCGTGTTGATCTCGCCGTTGTGCGCGACGAAGCGGTACGGGTGGGCCAGCGGCCAGCTCGGGAAGGTGTTGGTGGAGAAGCGGGAGTGGACCAGTGCGACCGTGGAGGCGAAGCGGCGGTCGGAGAGGTCCGGGAAGAACGGCTCCAGCTGCCCGGTGGTGAGCATGCCCTTGTAGACGATGGTGCGGGCGGAGAGCGAGGGGAAGTACACCCCGGCCTCACGCTCGGCACGCTTGCGCAGGACGAACGCCTTGCGGTCCAGGACGATGCCGGCGCTCTCGCCGTCGGCGACGAAGACCTGGCGGAAGGTGGGCATGGTGGCGCGGGCGCCGTTGCCGAGAAGTGCGGGGGTGACCGGGACGTCGCGCCAGCCGAGGACCTTCAGGCCCTCCTGGGTCGCGATCTTCTCGATCGTGCGGACGGCCTCGGTGGAGTCGTCGGCGGGGAGGAAGGCGATGCCCACGGCATACGAGCCGGCCTCGGGAAGCTCAAAAGGGGTCTCGGCGCGCAGGAAGGCGTCCGGGACCTGGCAGAGAATGCCGGCGCCGTCGCCGGAGTCGGGCTCGGAGCCGGTGGCGCCGCGGTGTTCGAGGTTGCGCAGTACGGTCAGCGCCTGCTCGACCAGCTCATGGCTGGCCACACCGGTCAGAGTGGCCACGAACCCGACGCCACAGGCGTCGTGCTCGTTACGGGGGTCGTACATCCCCTGCTGGGCGGGGCGACCGTCCATGGGCGACCAGGCGTCGATACGCATCGGCTCTCCCGTCGTCGTCGTGGCATTTGCGGTGCCGAGGGACGACGTTGGCCCTCTGCGAAATTTCGTGCAGGTTACATGATGGGGCGCTTCTCAAGAAGCGGAAGACTTGTTCCAACATGCGGACACCGTGGTGACCGGAAGTGACTGGGTGACCAGAGGTGACCGGCTGACCAGAAGGTGGGTCGCTGTCGGAACGATCGGCGCCCGGGGAGTCGCAGAGAGCAGGCGTCGTTGCCTGCGGTGCTTACGGCTCTTGCCCGGTGGTCGGGGAAACGAAACCACCGAGTAACGGCTACTTATGTGTAGCGCTGCATAGCGTCTCATTTTACGACTGTGGAGCCCGTCACGCCCAGTGGGCGGCGCCAAGACGTACGTCACACGGGTTGCCGGAGCGTTGCACCGTTCGGGCGGCCCGGTTACGCCGTTTCACCGGGCCGCCCCCGGCGTCACCCGACGGCGACGCCGAACAGGGTGCCGAGTCCGTACGTCATCGCGGCCGCCGCACCACCGAGGGCGAGCTGGCGCAGTCCGCTGAACCACCAGCTGCGGGCCGTCACCCGGGCCACGACCGCGCCGCAGGCGAAGAGGCCGATGAGCGCGAGCAGCACGGCGGGCCAGAGGGCGCTCGCGCCGAGGAGGTAGGGCAGGACGGGCAGCAGGGCGCCCAGCGCGAACGCGCCGAACGACGAGACCGCGGCCACCAGCGGCGAGGGCAGGTCGCCGGGGTCGATGCCCAGCTCCTCGCGGGCGTGGATCTCCAGCGCCTGCTCCGGGTCGCGCGACAGCTGCCGGGCGACCTCGCGGGCCAGCGGGGCGTCCACGCCGCGGGACTCGTAGAGCGCGGCCAGCTCGGCCATCTCGTCGTTGGGGTGCTTACGCAGCTCGCGGCGCTCGACATCGAGCTCGGCCTCGACCAGCTCGCGCTGCGAGGCGACGGAGGTGTACTCGCCCGCCGCCATGGAGAACGCCCCGGCGGCCAGACCCGCGAGCCCGGTGATCACTATGGTCTGCTGGGAGACCGCGCCGCCGGCGACGCCGGTCATCAGGGCGAGGTTGGAGACCAGGCCGTCCATCGCGCCGAAGACGGCGGGGCGCAGCCAGCCGCCGTTGACATCCCGGTGGGTGTGGTTGTCCCGGTGCGCCTCGTGCAGGACGGCGTCGGTCTCGATGATGGCCACGACCAGCTTCTCCCCAGTTGAGTACAACTTTCGACAAAGTCCAATGTACGCCGTCCGAGAAGCCGCCGCCAGGAAGGCAAGACTGCCCTACAACCCCTCTGACCTGCGAAGAAGGGCAGCCTCAGCTATCCCGGCCGTCATCCGACCGGCCCCTTTCCCGGCTTTTTCCGCCTCCCCCGGCCCTCCGCGTGGCACAGATGCGGACAGGGCCCGGAAACGGACTCGCCGGACGAGCGGAAGGGCGACGCGATGAACACGGCCGTCGGCAATGACCGGGCCAGGGGTGCGCTGCTGGGGCTGGCGGTCGGGGACGCGCTCGGCGCCCCGGCGGAGAACCTGCGACCCTCCGAGATCCGCCGCCGCTGGGGGCGGATCGAGGGGTTCGTGAGCGACGACCCGGCGGGCACCGACGACACGGAGTACGCGATCTTCTCCGGGCTGCTGCTGGCCCGGCACGGCTCCGCGCTCGACGTCACCCATGTGGAGCGGGCCTGGCACCACTGGATCGCCGATCTGGACGAGGGCCCGTTCCGGGGGGCCGGGTTCAGTGAGCGCGGCACCCTGGAGAACCTGCGCCGGGGCCTGGCCGCACCGATCTCGGCCCAGCACCGGCACGCCTGGAGCGACGGGCTCGCGATGCGGGCGGCGCCCTTCGGGGTGTTCGCGGCGGGCCGCCCGTCCGAGGCGGCCCGGCTGGTGGCGGTGGACGGCCGGGTCAGCCACGAGGGCGAGGGGATCTACGGGGGCCAGGCGGTGGCGGCCGGGGTCGCTGCGGCCATGGTCGGCTCGGGCCTCGCCTCGGTGATCGCGGCCGCGCTCTCGGTGGTCCCGATGGACTCCTGGACGGCCCGCTCGCTGCGCCGGGCGGTGGCGGCGGCCCAGCGGCCCTACCCCGACCGGCTCACGATGGAGCGGGCGGTGCGCTCGGCGGTGGTGATCGCCGGCTACCCGTGGACGGACCTCGCGCCGGAGGCGGTGGGCCTGGCGTTCGGGGCGTTCACGGCGGCGCGCGGGGATTTCCGTACGGCGGTGCTCACGGCCGTCAACATGGGCCGCGACGCGGATACGACGGCGGCGGTGGCGGGGGCCCTGGCCGGAGCGCTGAACGGCCAGAGCGCCATCCCGCCGGACTGGGCGGGCGCGATCGGCCCGGTCCGGGGCAGCTGCCTGCCCTCGATGCGCGGCTACCACGTGCTGGACATCGCGGAGCTGCTGACCCCGGAGGACGCGGCCGTCCCGGCAGGGGCGGCCGGGCGGGAGCGGGGCGGCGGTCGCGAGCCTTCGGCGGTACGGGACATGGCGTCGGTGGCGGCCTCCTTCGAGCCCGTACGGGAGGAGGGCCGATGACGGCGACGGGCGGAGCGCCCGGGGGCGGCCGGGCGGCGACGGCCGCGGGAGGACCCGCCATGACGACCCCGGCCGAAACCCCCGCACGCGGCCCGGCGGCGACGGCCGCACACGACACGGCCGCCACCGGAGGCCCCGCCCCCTCCCGCCGCGCCCGGATCGAGGGGCTGCTGCTCGGGCTGGCCGCCGGGGACGCCGCCGGGTGGCCCGCCGCGCGGCACCGGGCGGCCCGGATGCCCGAGTGGACGCGGCGGCTCACCCGCGAGCTGGACACCTTCGCCGAGCAGAACGCCACCACCACGCTCCCCGTGCCCATCGCCCTCAACCAGCCGCCCGAGCCGCTGCGGCTCGGGCCGTCCGACGACGCCGAGTGGGCCGCGTTCGCCGCCCGTACGGTGCTGGCGGCGGCCGACGACGCGGTGGGCCTGGCCCCCGGCCGCCGGATGCGGGACGCGGTCGACCGGGCCTGGAACGCGCTCGCCGCCACCGTCGCCGCCGCCAGCGCCCGGGCCCCCGAGGTCGAGGCGGCCGTCCTCCCGCTGCGGGCCCGCATCTCGGTACGGGCCGGGCTCGGCAACCTGGCCGCCGGGCTCCGGCCGCCCGCCACCGGGCACGACAACCCGCACTACTTCGACGACGCCGCCTGCGTCCGGGCGGCCGTGCTCGCCGTGGTCCACCCGGGCGATCCGGTGGAGGCGGCGGCGCTCGCGGAGTTCGACGCCCGCTACACCCAGGACGGCGACGGCGTGCACGGCGCCCGGGCCGTGGCCGCCGCGATCGCCGTGGCGCTGGCCGGGGCGGACGTCGACACCGTGGTGAACGCCGCCCTCGACCGGCTCCCCGAGGGCACCGAGATCGCCCGCAACGCCGTACACGCGGTCCGCCTGGCCCGGGAGTTCGCCGACGAGCCGGCCGGGGCGTTCGCCCTGGTCCCGGTCCTGGAGCACCAGATCGTCGACCACGTCTACAGCTACGGGATCGCGGCGGCCGAGACCGTCCCCGTCGCGCTCGCCCTGACCACCGCCGCCCGGGGCGAGATCGCCCAGGCGATCCCGGCCGCCGCCTGCCTCTCCCGGGTCGCGGACTCCGCGCCCGCCCTGGCCGGGGCGCTGACCGGGGCGATCGGCTCGATCACCGCCGTACCGGCGGGCTGGCGCGAGGCCTGCCGGACCCTCGCGGGCTGCGCGCTGCCCCGGCTCGCGGGCACGGACCTGATCGAACTCGCCGGGCTGCTGGCAGCCACGGAACCGGCCCTCCTGGGTGGACAATTCCGGCATGACGCCCACAACGGCCACAGCTCCCGCCGCCTCGACGCCGCAGACCTCCCCCACCACGCCCGGACTCGATGACCGCATCACCCGGGCCCTCGTAGGAGCCGCCGTCGGTGACGCGCTCGGCGGCCCGGTCGAGGGCTGGACCCCCGAGCAGATCGCCGAGCGCCACGGCGGCCGGGTGACCGGGATCGTCGGCCCCTGGTACGGCGAGGACTGGCGTACCGCGCGCCCGATCGCCCCGTACCACAAGGGCGACGGGCACGTCACCGACGACACCTTGATGACCCACGCGCTGATCCGCGTCTACGAGAAGGTCCGCGACCACCTCGACGCGTACGCCGTCGCCGACCATCTCGTACCGGATCTGCTGTCGCCCCGCTGGATCCCGGAGCTGGAGGCCGAGGCGCTCCCCCTGCAGCGGATCTTCCTGGCGGAGAAGTGGATCGTGGCCCGGCTGCACTACGGGCACGTGGACCCGCGCGAGGCCGGGGCGGGCAACATCGTCAACTGCGGGGCGGCGATGTACATGGCCCCGGTCGGCCTGGTCAACGCCGGCTGCCCGGAGGCCGCGTACGCCGAGGCGCTGGAGGTCGCGGCACCGCATCAGTCCTCGTACGGGCGGGAGGCCGCCGGGGTCTTCGCGGCCGCCGTTGCCGCCGCCTGCCGCCCGGGGGCCACTCCCGACGCGGTGGTCGACGCCGCGCTCGCCCTGGCGAAGGACGGAACCCGGTCCGCGATCGAGGCGGTCTGCGAAGTGGCCGCACACCACGACGACTTCGCGTCCGCGCTCGCCCCGCTGCGGGCGGCGGTGGAGCCCTTCGACACCGTGGGCCCCGACTACCGCTCCCCCGCGCTCGGCGCCCGCCGCCCCTCCCGGCTGCACGCCATCGAGGAACTGCCCGTCGCCCTGGGGATGTTGCTGGTCGGGGGCGGCGACTACCGGCGTACGGTGCTGGGTTCGGTGAACTACGGCCGCGACTGCGACTCCATCGCCACGATGAGCGGGGCGATCGTGGGCGCGCTGGGCGGCGAGGTGCCCGCCGACTGGGCGACCACGGTCGCGGAGGCGAGCCGACTGGATCTGCACGCCCCGGCCCGGGTGCTGACCCAGGTGGCCCGGGAGGTCTTCGCCCGGGACCTGGAGCGGCGCGCGGCCCACGAGGAGGCGTTCACCGCGCTGGCCGGTGAGCGGTGAGCGTCCGCCCGGCGCGGGAGCTGCCGGAAGACCCGCGCCTCCACCCGCCGCAGGCCCCGGGCGCCCGCACCGGCCGGGCGCAGCCCCAAGCCCCGTGTGCCCGCCGGGCCCGGCCTGAGGACCCGCACCTGCGCCTCACCTGGGTGCAGCCCGAGGACCTGGTCGGGCACGAGCTGCGGCAGGCCGCGCAGGACGGGCGGGACGCGCGGGAGATCGCGGAGCGGTGGTACGCGGCCGGGGGCTCGCCGGCTCCGGACCGCGCGGGCGCCTCCGAACCGCCCGCACCGCCCAGGCTGCGGGCGCTCGCCGGGCAACTCCTCGACGAGCTGGCCCTGTTGAAGTCGCCGTTGGCCGCCGATGAGCCGACCGGCCTGGACGCGATCGTGGCCGCCTGCCCGCACTGGCCGGGGCCGCCCGAGGCCGTGCTCGCCGTCGACCGCACCCGCCTGCACGCCGCCTGGCTCGGCCGGGCGGCCGGCTGTCTGCTCGGCAAGCCGGTCGAGAAACTGCCGCTGACCGGCATCCGCGCGCTCGCCCGCGCCACCGGCAACTGGCCCCTCACCACCTGGTTCACCGAACACGGCGTGCCCGCCGACCTGCTCGCCGCCCACCCCTGGAACCGCCGCTCGGCCCCCACCTCCCTCGCCGAGAACATCGACGGGATGCCGGAGGACGACGACCTCAACTACCCGCTGCTCACCCTGCTGTTGCTCCAGCGGCACGGGCGCTTTTTCACCACCGCCGACCTGGCCCGGCTCTGGCTCGACGAACTCCCGGCCGGACGCACCTTCACCGCCGAGCGCATCGCGTACGGCAACCTCCTGGCCGGCGTCGAGCCCCCGGAGACCGCGCGCCGCCGCAACCCGTTCCGGGAGTGGATCGGCGCGCAGATCCGGGCCGACGTGCACGGCTGGACGCACCCCGGCGACCCGGCCGGAGCCGCCGCCCAGGCCCACCGCGACGCGGTCCTCACCCACACCGGCAACGGGGTCTACGGCGCGATGTTCACCGCCGCCGCGCTCGCCGTGGCGGCCGGGGGCGAGAGCGATGTGCACGGCTCCCTGGCGGCCGGGCTGCGCGTCGTGCCGCCGCACTCGCGGTATGCCCGCGCGATCCGCCTCGGCATCGAAACCGCCCGTACGGAACGGGACTTCGACACCGTCGTGGACCGGCTGCACGCCGCGTACGCGGACACCCACCACTGGGTGCACGTCCTGCCCAACGCCGCGCTGCTCGCCGCCGCCCTCACCCACGCCGACGGCGACTTCACCCGGTCGATCGGCTGCGCGGTCTCCGGCGGCTGGGACACCGACTCCAACGGAGCCACCGCCGGATCGCTCGCCGGGCTGCTGGCGGGCGGGCCGGACGCCCTGCCCGCGCACTGGACGGCTCCGCTGAAGAACCGGCTCGCCACCTCCGTACCCGGCTTCGACCAGGTCGGCTTCGACACCCTCGCCGCACTGACCCACCAGGAGGCTCTGCGCCCATGACCCGCATCGCGGTGCTCGGCAGCACCAATATGGACCTCGTCGCCTACACGGCCCGCGCCCCGGGGCTCGGCGAGACCGTCACCGGACGGGAGTTCCGGACGATCCCCGGCGGCAAGGGCGCCAACCAGGCCGTCGCCGCCGCCCGCGCGGGCGGGGAGGTGGCGATGATCGGCGCGGTCGGCGACGACGCGTACGGGACACAGCTGCGCGACGGCCTCGAACACGCCGGCGTGGACACCGACCTCCTGCACACCGCCGAGGGCCCCAGCGGCACCGCGCACATCGTCGTCGACGACACCGGCTCGAACGCGATCGTGGTGGTCCCGGGGGCGAACGGCGTCGTGACCGCGCTCGGCCCCGGTGAGATCGCGGCGATCGCCGCGTCCGAGATCCTCCTCATGCAGCTCGAACTCCCCCTGTCCGCCGTCGTCGAGGGCGCCCGCGCGGCCCGGGCGCAGGGCGTGCGGACCATCCTCACCCCCGCCCCCGTGCAGCCCCTGCCCGACGAACTCCTCGACCACATCGACCTGTTGGTCCCCAACGAGCACGAAGCCGCCGAGCTGTCCGGGCAGGCCGATCCGCACGCCGCCGCCCAGATCCTGCTGCGCCGGGTGCCCGAGGTCGTCGTCACGCTCGGTGCGAAGGGCTGCCTGTACGCGGCCCGGGGCGGCGAGCCGGTGCTCTTCGAGGCCCCTTCGGTGATCGCCGTCGACACGACCGGGGCCGGGGACACCTTCGTCGGGGCACTGGCCGTGGCGCTCGGCGAGGGGCGGCCGGTCGCCGCAGCCGTGGCGTTCGCCTCCTCGGCCGCCGCGCTCTGCGTCCAGAAACCCGGCGCGTCCACGTCCATGCCGTACCGCAGCGAGATCGAGGCCTCATGAGCACCACCGCAGCAGGACCCCTGGCCGGGCTGAAGGTCATCGACCTCGCCACCCTCTTCGCCGGACCGCTCGCGGCCACCATGCTCGGGGACTTCGGCGCCGACGTGATCAAGGTCGAGCACCCCCGCAAGCCGGACCCTTCGCGCGGGCACGGGCCCGCCAAGGACGGGGTCGGCCTGTGGTGGAAGCTGCTCGGCCGCAACAAGCGCACCCTGACGCTGGACTTGTCCGCGCCCGGCGGCCGGGACGTGCTGCTGCGCCTGGCCGCCGAGACCGATGTGATCGTCGAGAACTTCCGGCCGGGGACGCTGGAGCGCTGGGGGCTCGGCCCCGAGGAGCTGCACGCGGTGAACCCGCGTCTCGTCCTGGCCCGGGTCACCGGCTTCGGCCAGTTCGGGCCGTACGCGCACCGCCCCGGGTTCGGCACGCTGGCCGAGGCGATGAGCGGGTTCGCGGCGATCACCGGGGAGCCGGACGGGCCGCCGACGCTGCCGCCGTTCGGGCTCGCCGACTCCATCGCGGCGCTGGCCACGGCGTACGCGGTGATGGCGGCGCTCGCCGGGCGGGAGAAGACGGGCGAGGGGCAGGTGGTGGACCTGGCGATCATCGAGCCGATCCTCACCGTGCTGGGCCCGCAGCCACTCTGGTACGACCAGCTCGGCTACGTCCAGCCGCGCACCGGCAACCGCTCCCGCAACAACGCCCCGCGCAACACCTACCGCACCGCCGACGGCCACTGGGTCGCGGTCTCCACCTCCGCCCAGTCCGTCGCGGAGCGGGTGATGCGCCTGGTGGGCCGCCCGGAGCTGATCGAGGAGCCGTGGTTCGCGGCCGGGACCACCCGGGCCGACCACACCGAGGAGCTGGACGATGCGGTCGGCCACTGGATCTCCCGGCACAGCCGCGAGGAGGTGCTCAACGGCTTCGAGAAGGCGGAGGCGGCCGTCGCGCCGATCCATGACGTACGGGAGGTGATGGAGGATCCGCAGTACCGGGCGCTGGGCACCATCGCCGAGGTCGACGACCCGGAGCTGGGGCCGCTGCGGATGCAGAACGTCCTCTTCCGGCTCTCGGAGACGCCCGGCGGGATCCGGTGGGCGGGCCGCCCGCACGGCGCGGACACCGAGGAGATCCTGGCCGGGCTCGGGCTCTCGGAGACCCGGATCGCGGCGCTGCGGGACCAGGGGGCGCTGTGACGGGCCGTGCGCTGCCGGTCCCGCCGCTGCCGGAGGACCCGCGGGACGCCCCCGGCCGGCCGCCGCTGACCTGGCTGTACGTGCCCGGGGACCGGCCGGAGGTGGTGGCCAAGGCGCTGGGCTCGGGGGCGGACGTGGTGATCGTCGACCTGGAGGACGCCGTCGCCCCGGACCGCAAGGAGTACGCGCGCTCCGCCACCGCCGAACTTCTCGGCGACCAGGTGACCGCCGCCCCGGACGCGGTGCCGGTCCATGTCCGGGTGCACGGCGAGGACGACATCCGGGCGCTGGCGGGACTGCCGGGTCTGGCCGCGTTCCGGCTGCCGAAGATCACCCATGCGGTCTCGGTGCACCATGTGGCGGCCGTGGCCCCGGGCGTACCGCTGTATCCGCTGCTGGAGTCGGCGCTCGCGATCGAGCACGCGTACTCGATCGCCTCGGCCCACCACGCCGTACGGGGCATCGCCCTGGGCGAGGCGGACCTGCGGGCCGATCTGGGCGTACGGGAGGACGCCGGGCTCGACTGGCCGCGCAGCCGGGTCGTGGTGGCGGCCCGGGCGGCCGCCCTTCCGCCGCCGGTCCAGTCGGTGTTCCCGGACGTCCGGGACCTGGACGGGCTGTGGGCCTCGTGCCGGCGGGGGCGGGCGCTCGGGCTGCTGGGCCGGGCGGCGATCCATCCGCGCCAGCTGGAGGTGATCGAGCGGGCGTACCGGCCGACCGCCGAGGAGATCGAGGCGGCCGAGCAGATCGTCGCGGCCTCGGCGGTGGAGGCGGGGGCGCTGGCGCTGCCGGACGGGAGGTTCGTGGACGCGGCGGTGGTGGCGTCCGCCCGCCGCACGATCGCGCTCGCCGGGCGGGCCTGAGAC
>NZ_JBHXJG010000120.1:0-21675 GCF_042723425.1 Streptomyces sp. NPDC058375
CCACCGGGGCGGCCGGTGGCGGTGGGGGTCGGCGTCGGGGGGCTGGTGGGGGCGGTGGCGGAGGGGGTGGCCGGGGTGGCGGTCGGCGTGGGGGCCGCGGTCGGGGCGTCCGTGGGACGGCCGCTCGGGGTGGGGGTCGCGCCGCCGTCGGCGGAGCAGGCGGCCTCGTTGATGAGGCAGTCGGCCGGGTCACCGGCGGAGCCGGTGGCGGAGGTGACGAAGCCGACGGTGACCGACTTGCCGGGGGCGAGTTCCTTGTCCCAGCTCGCGGGCTTCACGGTGACGCGGCCGCCCTTCACCGTGTGCTCGCCGTTCCAGAGCGAGCCGATCTCCGTGCCCGCCGGGAGGTCGAACTCCAGCGTCCAGTCGGTGAGCGTCTCGTCGGTCTCGTTGGTGACGACGTACTGGCCCGTGTAGCCGCCGTTCCAGTCGCTGGTACGGGTGTACGCGGCGCCGACCGCGGCGGCCTGCGCCGTGCCGGACAGCGCGAGGACCGTCCCGCCGATGACGGCGGCGGCCACGACCGCGCCGATCGCCTTGGTGCGGGTGGTCGTCGTGCGACGGTGCGTACGGGAAGCCATCAACGTGCCCTGCCTGCCTCTGTGTCCTGCGGAGTCCTGCGGATCTTCCTGGGGGGATGCGGAGCACGCTAGCGGCAGCGGAACGGGCGAAAGGGACGTTGCGGACGGGAGTTGATGTTCTTAGGGTGCGCTTAAGGAACGCATGGGTGCGGGTTAATGCTGGGCCCCCGGGCCGGTCGCGGTCCGGGATTCCTTGCGTCGCTGCCAGCCCGTCCGGCGGCCGACGCGGCGGCCGTGTCCGCGCCGCCCGCGCTCGGGCCGGCTGCCGTGCAGGCCGATCCAGATCCGGACCTCGGTGCCGCCGAGGACGGACCGGCCGATGCGCAGGTCGCCGCCGGTGGACTCGGCGACCCGGCGCACGATGTCCAGGCCGAGGCCGGTGGAGCCGACGGAGCCGGCCGCCCCGTCGCGCCCGCTGGCACCCCTGGCGAGGGCGGCCTTCGGGTCGTCGATCCCGGGGCCGGCGTCGGAGACGAGCACGATGACCGCGTCGCCGCTGTGGTGGACGTCGACGGCGAAGGCGGTGCCCTCGGGCGTGTGGCGGAAGACGTTGCCGAGCAACGCGTCGAGGGCGGCGGCCAGTTCGGGGCGGGCGACAGGGATGCGTACCGTACGGTCGACTCCCGCGAGGCGCACCTCGCGGCCCTCGTCCTCCGCGAGCGCCGACCAGAAGCCCATGCGTTCGCGGATCACCTCGGAGGCGTCGCAGCCCGCCCCCGTCTGCACCCCCTGGGTCTGCGGGCGCTGTTCGCGGGCGGTGCGGATGATCGCGTCGACCTCGTGCTCCAACTGCTGGACCGCCGCCCGGGTCTGCTCGGCCGCCGGGCCCTCGCCGAGGGACGCGGCGTTCAGCCGGAGCACGGTGAGCGGGGTGCGCAGCCGGTGCGAGAGGTCGGCGGCCAGCTCGCGCTCGTTGGCCAGGAGCTGGACGACCTGGTCGGCCATGGAGTTGAACGCGACGGCCGCGGACCGCAGTTCGGTGGGGCCCTCCTCGGGAACCCGGGTGCCGAGGCGCCCCTCCCCCAGGTCCTGGGCGGCCCCGGCGAGGCGCTGGGCGGGCTGCACCATCCGTACGCCGAGCCGGTCGGCGACCGCGACCGAGCCGACGATCAGCGCGACGCCGACACCCGCCAGCATCAGCCAGGCGGTGGCGACCCCGTTGGAGACCTCGCCCTCGGGGACGAACACCTCGACGACGGCGATCTCCCCGGTGCTCAGCGCGGTCGGCTGGAGGAGCGCGAAGCCGCCGGTGACCTCGGTGATGGAGGCCCGCCCGGCTTTACGCACGGTCTCCACGTCCTTGGGGGCGGCGCGCCGGGTGCCGATGTCCAGGGGCCCGTCCTCGGCCTCGGCCCCTGCCTTCGCGGGGGCCGGGACGTGGACGGCGAGGTGGCCCCGGTCGCCCGGTTCGGTGGACAGGACGGCCCGGGTCAGCTCCTCGCGGTCGGTGGTGATGGAGAGGGTCGGGGCGATCGTCCCGGCCTGGCGTTCGGCGTCGGAGAACGCCCGGTCGCTGGCCATCTCCCGGATGACGAGTCCGAGGGGTACGGCGAAGGCGATGACGACCATCGCGGTGACCGCCAGGCAGACCTTGACCAGGGCCCATCTCATGCGGGCGGCTCCACGGCCGGCGCGTCGGCGGGCGGCTGGAGCTTCACGCCGACGCCGCGCAGGGTGTGCAGGTAGCGCGGGCGGGCGGCGGTCTCGCCGAGCTTGCGGCGCAGCCAGGAGAGGTGGACGTCGATGGTCTGGTCGTCGCCGTAGGACTGCTGCCAGACCTCGGCCAGCAGCTCCTTGCGGGCGACGACCACGCCGGGCCGCCCGGCGAGGAAGGTGAGCAGGTCGAACTCGCGGCGGGTCAGGTCGAGTTCGGCTCCGTCCAGCTCGGCGCTGCGGCGCAGCGGGTCGATGGAGAGCCCGCCGACGCGGATGACCCGGGGCGGCGGCGCCTCGCCCCCGGCGGCGCGCGAGCGGCGGAGCACGGCGGCCATCCGGGCGGAGAGGTGCTCCACGGAGAACGGTTTCGTCAGGTAGTCGTCGGCGCCGTCGTTGAGGAGCCGGACGATCTCGCTCTCGTCGTCCCGGGCGGTGGCGATGATGACGGGCACGTCGGTGATGGACCGCAGCATCTTCAGCGCCTCGGCGCCGTCCAGGTCGGGCAGCCCGAGGTCGAGGATGACCACGTCGAAGCGGAAGTGCGCGACCTCGCGCAGCGCTTCGAGCGCGGTGCCCACGCTCCGTACCGTGTGGGAGGCCTCACTGAGGTGCCGGATGAGGGCGGAACGTACGAACTGGTCGTCCTCGACCACGAGCACACTTGCCATGGGCGGCACCGTACGCCATGCCGGCGGGCCCGGTCCCGGCCCCGCCGGAATCCTCCGCAAAGGCCGGAGAAGGGCGATTGTCCGTGGCCCCCGGGTGGGAGCGGGGGCGGGCCGGGTGGTGCAGGATGTGCCGGATGCAACGAGGACTCGTACACGTGCTGGCGTGGTCGCTCGCCACCGGCGCGGCGGTCACGCTCTCGTGGTGGGGTGTGCACACGGTCATGACGGGGACGGCGTACGACCCGCCCCGGGCCGTGCCGATCTCGGTGGGCGCGGGGCCTCCGCAGCGCATCGGGCAGAGCACCGAGCCGCCGCTCGTCTCCTCGACGCACCGGACGTCGCCCTCCCCCTCCGCCGCGAAGCGCACCGGCGGGCCGAGCCCCTCGCCGTCGGCCCCGCGCCCCTCCCGTACGCCCTCGGCCACCGCGGCGAAGCCGCCCGCGCGGTCGACTCCGGAACAGGCTTCGGGGCAGGTGAAGAGCTATCGGACCGACGGCGGCCGGGTGGTGTTCGAGCTGGGCGCCGCCTCGGCGAAGCTCGTCTCGGCGACGCCCGAGCCGGGCTGGTCGATGCAGGTGTGGACGAACGACGCGTGGATCCGGGTGGACTTCAGCGACGGGGGCGGGGAGGACGGGAAGACGTACTCGGTGTTCTGCACCTGGAACGGGACGCCGCCCACGGTGCAGATCGTCGAGCCGTAAGCGGTGGTCGCCTCTGCTCAGGGGTTTTCGAAGACGGACGGCGGGGGCGCGGGGGACGGCTTGGCCGCGGCGTCGGTGACGACGGCCGCACCCCCGGTGAAGTCGGTGAGCGCGCGGCCGTGTTCGACGCGGCCGGGGTGCGGGTCGCTCGCCACCCGCCGGGTGAACTCCGCGACCGGCAGCGGCAGGGCCGAGGCGAGCAGGACCGCGTTGCCGAAGCGGCGGCCCCGCCACACCACCGGGTCGGCGGCCAGAGCCAGTTCGGGGAAGACGGCGGCGGCGGTGGCGACCTGGCCGCGCAGATGGGCGAGCGGGGGGCCGTCCGCGAGGTTGGCGGCATAGCGCCCCTCGGGCTTCAGGACCCGGCGTACCTCGGTGAGGAATTCGGCGGAGGTGAGGTGGGCGGGGGTGCGGGCTCCGCTGAAGACGTCCGCGATGACCAGGTCGGCCCAGCCGTCCGGGAATCTGCCGAGCCCTTCGCGGGCGTCGGCCGTCCGGACCCGGACGCGGGCCTGGGGGTCCAGCGGGAGGCAGTCGCGGACGAGCTGGACGAGGGGCGCGTCGAGTTCGACGATCTGCTGGGTGGAGCGGGGGCGGGTCGCGGCGGTGTACCGGGCGAGGGTGAACGCGCCGCCGCCCAGGTGCAGGACGTGCAGCGGCTGGAGCGGGGGTGCGGCGAGGTCGATGACGTGGCCGAGGCGGCGCTGGTAGGCGAACGAGAGGTGTGCGGGGTCGTCGAGGTCCACGTGGGACTGCGGGGCGCCGTCGATCAGGAGCGTCCAGCCGTGCGGGCGCTCCCGGTCGGGTATGAGCTCGGCGAGCCCGCCGCCGACCGGCCGGGAGACCGGTTCGCGCTCGGCCCGGGCGGAGCCCCGTCTGCCGTCCTGGCGCCCCTTCGCCTTCGGGCCCACGGCCTTGTCCGCGGCCTTCCCCTTGCCCCGGCCCGGCGTTCCTCGACGTGCCACGTTCACTGGTCCTTGCTGGTGGGGGCCCGGGTCGCCGGCTTCGCGGAGGTGTTCCGCCGGTCCGGCCATTATGGGCTCAGCAGCAGTTGTCGGCCGCCTCGATCAGCCGGGCGGCCTGGTCGAGGGCGGCGCGGAGCACGGCCGGGTCGGTGACCGGGGCGTCCTCGGCGGGCGGGAGCAGCCAGCCGGATCCGGAGACGGGCGGCTCGGCGGGGATGCGCAGCCCGCGGCCGTCCGTCCGCGTACAGGCGCTGCCCGGTACGTCCCAGGCGTCGGCGGTGCCGGGCGGCACGAGGAAGCCGAGGGTGTCGCAGGCCCCGTCGTGCAGGACCGGGCCGACTGCCTCCCGGTCCCCGCGGCGGCGGAGGATGTCGACGGCTTCCAGGCCCTGCCGCGCCGGGACCGTGACGAGGTCCAGGGAGAGGTCCGAGGGCTGGTCCGCCGGGGCGGGGGCCGTACGGACCTGCACCGGCTTCACGTGCACCGGCACCGGCACCGGGGGTGCGGGGTTCTTCGGGGTCGTCGGGTTCATGGGGGTCGTCGCGGTCGTCCGTGAGCCGGTCTCCCTGCCGAGATGCAACAAGGGAACCCCTCCTCTCATCGCCGAACGGAGCCACACTCCGTCTCC
Source organism: Streptomyces sp. NPDC058375 (assembly GCF_042723425.1). Taxonomy (NCBI): domain Bacteria; kingdom Bacillati; phylum Actinomycetota; class Actinomycetes; order Kitasatosporales; family Streptomycetaceae; genus Streptomyces; species Streptomyces sp. NPDC058375. The sequence goes on from NZ_JBHXJG010000120.1 coordinate 5,200, forward strand.
ACATGGACCAACGCCGGGGGTGCGTCAAGGGCTACGGGCCCACACCGCCGCAAAGGGTGGCAGTTCATGGCGGATCACGGTCGGTATGCCCCTTTCGCAACGAAACGCTGCGTGTGCGCCCCGTCACAGCAGGTACGTTCTTGCTCCGCCGGGACACCGGAACTCCGGTCAGGCCGGGGCGGCCGGGGAGGCCCGGGAACGCCGGTGGCACGATCCCCGGCTGCACCAGAGAGGGGCCGGACATGGCGTCGACAGGGGCAGTTCCCAACCTCGCCTTCCGCCGGCTGCGCGGGCAGCGCTCCGCCGGGGAGTTCGCGGCGGCCGTCCGCAGAGCGGCCCGGGAGATCGGGGAGCAGGTCGCTTGCGACGCCCGGTACATCGGGCGGGTGGAGTCCGGGGAGATCCGCTGCCCCAACTACGCCTACGAACGCGTCTTCCTGCACATGTTCCCCGGGGCGTCCCTGGCCGACCTGGGGTTCTCGGCCCGCGAGAGCGTACGGGGGCGGGGCGCGCGGGTCGTGTCCGAACCCCCGCCCGAGGCCGCTTCCCCGGCGCTCTCTCCGGGGCCCGCCCCCGCCCCGGCGCCCCGCGACACCGAAACCGACGACATCCCCGAGGAGAGCGACGTGCTGCGTCGCGTGTTCATGACGAGCGGCACCGCCACGGTGGCGGCCGCTTCCCTGGGTCTCGGCGGGGCGCCCGCCTCCGCCGCCCAGGTCTCTCTGCCCGCGCAGCGCCGGGTCGGCGAGGCGGAGGTGGTCGCCGTCGAGAAGGCCGTGCGGCAGATCCGGCTGCTGGACGACCGGCACGGCGCGGACGGGCTCTACCGGCGGGCCGCGCAGCCGCTGCGCGCGGCGTACGAGCTGCTGGACGCCGGAAGCACCGCGCGGCGCGCCACCTCGGACCGGTTGCACGCGGGCGCGGGCGAGCTGGCCATCTCGGTGGGCTGGCTGGCCCACGACTCGGGGCGCTTCGACGACGCCCGCTCGCACTACGCGGAGGCGCTGGCGACGGCGCGGCTTGCGGGGGACGCGGGGCTTGAGGCGCACGCGTTCTGCAACACGTCGTTCCTGGCCCGGGACGCGGGGCGGCCGCGTGAGGCGGTACGGGCGGCCGAGGCCGGGCAGCGGGCGGCCCGCACGCTGGGGTCGCCCCGGCTGCTGGCGCTGCTCGCGCTGCGGGAGGCGGGGGGCCGGGCGGGGCTCGGTGACCGTACGGGGTGCGACCGGGCGATCGGGCGGGCCCGGGCGGCGTTCGACCGGGGCCCCGCGTCCGGTGACCCGGAGTGGATGAGCTTCTTCCGGGAGGCGGAGCTGGAGCTGCTGGAGGCACAGTGCTGGTCGGCGCTGGGCGACTGGTCCCGGGCGGCGCGGCACGGGCGGCGGGCGGTGGTGCTCCAGGACGCGCACTTCACCCGGAACCTGGCGCTGTACCGGGCGCAGCTCACGGGGGACCTGGCCCGGGCGGGGCGGGCGGACGAGGCGGCGGCGACGGGGCACCAGGTGCTGGATCTGCTGACCCGGGTGCAGTCGTCGCGGATCCGGGGGATGTTGGCGGGGGCGGTGCGGGTGCTGGAGCCTCGGGGCGGGGCGCCGGAGGTGTCGTCGTTCCTGACCCGCCACCGGGACTCGGCCCCAACCAGGTGAGTGGCTGTTGGTGATCCCCGGTTCTGAGTGGCCTTGGGTCCTACACTGGTGTGGTGTCCAATGGCACCGGGCGGGCCGGGGAGAGGAACTTCCTGTGGTGAACGGCTGAGGCCGGAGGCACGGCCTGATGCGCTGTTCTGTTCTTCGGCGTGTCGCGCCAGGCAGTGGCGTACGGACCTGCGGCTGCGTCGGCATCCAGCAGCCGTGCGGGACGGTGCGGGTGAGTTTGAGTGTCCCGAGTACGGGGCCGGCTCGGTGGCTGGCATCGATCGGCGCTCGAACGCGATCTACTGCTCGCGCCGGTGTGTGGCTGGGACTTGGAGGCACCGGAAGGCCACGTTCGGCGAACGGGCACAGTGACCGCATCGCGAACGCATCCTGAGTCCGACTTTGTTCAGAACCTGTGGTCGAACAGCAGACGAGGGGCTCGTTCACGGTAGAGGACCACGCTGGAGATCGGGCCGATGCGTGAGCACAGCGGCCAGCAGGCCGCGGCGTTGCTTCCGGGCTCCGCGGCCGTCCGGATTTTCTCGGTGGGGGCTCATGGCGCCCGTGGTCGTGCTCAGCGCCAGGAAGAATACGATGGGACACTCCTGGGCATGGCGGGGACGCGAGTCCCGCCCGGTGTGGTCCACGAGGGCAGGGGTTCTGAGTCGTTGGTCAAGGCCCGGAAGGCGCCGTTCACCGGGGCGCCCGCCGCGACAGCGGCAGACAGGCCGGTCGCCTTGCCCTGGGGGTACGCGTAGTTCGCGGCCTCGTCGGTCGTGCGGTTCGCCGCGTCGTTGAACGGCCGAGAGGTAACCTCCCCGCCCTCCTGGCCGAACCCGGTCGAGGCATCCCCGCGACCTGCGAGGTTGCTGTCCGGGTGCGGGTTCGCGACTTCCGACCGCGTCGGCCTGCTTCCAGTGTTCCTGTCTGTCCCCGGGCGCTGTTGGTCACACGTTGGTCATGTGATCTGCACAGCCTGTCCGGTGTCCGGGCAGACTGGTTCACACACGCACGGGCGTCAGCCGCTGGTGTGCGTACGAGCGCAGGTCTTGAACGGCCGTTTCGCCCTTGTGGGGTTCGAATGAATCCCACAGAGTGCCGCAGACCAGGTCGAGGCACCGTGAAGCGCCTGTTCCCAGGGCGGTGTCCAGCGCTGTACGGGTATCCGACACGGCTGCGTCGACGTCGCGGCCGGCGAGCGCAGCGTGGGCACGATAGGTGAGCATGATGGCGCGAGTCCTCTCCCGTTCGGGAACCAGCAAGCTCAGGCCCTCCTCCAACGCGGCTGTGGCTCGCCGTGGGTCTTCCAGGTCCAGCCAGCAGCGCCCGGCGTCGACGGCGAGGTCGGCGGATGACATCCAGGACACCCACGGGGGTGCGGATTGTGTGCTACCACGCTCCAGTTGGTGTTCAGCGTCGTTGAGGGCGCGGGCGGTGCCTACATCGTCCTGGAGGACCGCGAGGGCACGAGCCCGGCGTACATCCAGTAGAGAGCGAGCGGTCGCGTGGCGGGTTCGGGTACGGGCAAGGGCGAGGATCTCGACGGCCTCACCGGGATGGCCGAGCCAGGTAGCGGAGTAGGCGAGGTCGGAGAGGACTCCGGCTCCGAGATCGCGAGCGTCGGCACTGTGGGCTGAGTGCAGGGCGGTGCGCCAGTGGCGTTGCGCCGAGGCGTGGCGGCCTTGGTCGAAGTGGAGCCAGGCGGCGCTTTGGGCCGCCTGGGCCAGGACGGTACGCAGTCGGCGGCCGGTGGGTTCGTCGTAGCGGGCCGAGTCGAGCAGGTTGATGGTGACGCGCATGGCCGCGCCGAGAAGGTCGGCACACTCCTGAGGGGATGTGTTGGCCAGGCCAGGGAGACGTTCGACGCTGCTCTCCAGCCAGGCGAGCAGGCTTTCGTCGACGCGGCGCCCGGCCAGAGCTCCGGCCAGACGTTCGGGTTCGACGCGGGCCCATTCGGTTGCCATTCCGACTAAGGATCCGGCGGCGAGAACGAGGAAAGTGCGGCGGTCAGGCTGGTCGAGTTCCACCGATAACTCCGTGTGGGCGGCGCGGGCGCCGGCCGGGCTGAGAGGGAATGGGCGGTCGTAGGCGGGGAGCCACCACGGCCAGGGCGCCGTCCGCAATCGGGCGGAATCAATGCCCAGAACTTCGGCCAGCAGCTCCTGATAGAGATCGCTGGGGGCGCCTACCCGCCTGTGCTCCCACCGGTAGATACGACTGCGGTCGGCAGCGATGCGAAGACCACGGCGTTGCGCGGCCAGGTTCAGGTGGCGGGCTAGTTTTTCCATGCTCCACCCTCGCTGTTGGCGCACGTAGGTCAGGGGATGGCGTACCGCTTCCGTCGTCATGCTCACCCCCCAACTCTGGTGTCTGTACGGCACCGTAGCGACCCGATTCGAAGAGCGGGCCCACATCGGGGATACAGACTTCGAAGGGGTGGGCGGCCCACCGTGGAGGCAGCTCGGGGAGGCTCCGGGCATCTCTCGACGGCCTGTGGACATCGGCTCTCTGCGTGATGTGCCGGGCCACCACACTTCCGGGAGGCGTGCATGGAACACGTACTCGTCACTGGAGGTGCGGGCTTCATCGGCTCGCACTTCGTCAAGCGGATCATCCGGGCCGAGGACGTCGCCCGCGTGACCGTCCTCGACGCCCTCACCTATGCCGGTCACATGGAGAACCTGGGCATGGCGTTCCTGTCGGACAAACTACGGTTCGTCCACGGCGACATCCGTGACGCAGCTGTTGTCGACAGCCTGATGGCGTCCGGTCCCACAACAGTGGTCCATTTCGCGGCCGAGTCCCACGTCGACCGTTCCTACAAGGCGGCCGACGCGTTTCTGTCCACCAATGTTCTCGGCACCCAGGTGCTTGTGGACGCGGCTCACCGCCACGGCATCGGCAAATTCGTCCACGTCTCGACCGACGAGGTGTACGGCCCGCTGTTGGAGGGGGCGGCGACCGAGGATTCACCCTTGCGGCCCTCGGTCCCGTACGCGGTGTCCAAGGCGGCCGCAGACCTGGTGGCCCTGGGCGCTCACCAGACCCTTGGGCTCCCGCTGTGTGTAACCCGCAGCAGCAACAACTACGGGCCCTACCAGTACCCGGAAAAGATCATCCCGCTCTTCGTGACCCGGCTCTTGCGAGGAGCGCCCGTCACTCTCCACGACCGGGGGCAGCACGTACGTAACTGGCTGCATGTTGAAGACAACTGTGCCGGGATCGAAGCGGTGCTGCGTGGCGGGGAGCCGGGGGAGATCTACAACCTCGGTGGAGGCATTGACCTGCCGGGCCAGCCCAAAGCCGGGGTTGGCTCCAGTGCCGGTGATTCCTTCTCCCGCAAGTCGTGCCACAGGTCATCCCGACGGCTGACGACCAGGACTACCGGGCCCGCATGACCGGGCTGTGTCGGGCGCTGGCGGTACACGCGGTGGTACCCGCCATCGAGAACGATCTTCCGCCGCTGCTGCGCATGAGTTCTCGGCTGGAGGAGATCGGCGTGCGCATGTGGCTGCCCGAACCCGCATCGGTACATGCATGCATCGACAAGGCAGCCTTTCATCGTGTGCTCACCGAGCGCGGGGTGCCAACCCCTCGGTCATGGTGGGGCGACACTCTCGACCGAGTGCCCGAGAACACGCAGCTGGTGGTCAAGCCCCGGCGCGGCCACGGTGCCCAGCACGTCCACTTCGTCGAGAAGAAGGAGCACGCTCTGCTGCTGAGCGAGGTGGTCCCTGACGCCATGGTGCAGGAGCGGGTGTACGGAACCGAGTTCACAGCAGACTGCCTGGTGGACCGCACAGGCCGAGCGTCGGCGATTCTGCGCCGCCGGGACTTGGTGAAGGCTGGGCTCGCCGCGGTCTCCACCACCTTCCATGACGCCGCCGTGCTCGAACTCGTGCTGGCCGCCCTACGTGCTGTACGCGCCGAGGGCCTGTGCTGCGTACAAGGCTTCGTCCAAGCGGACGGGCAGGTCACCATCACCGAACTGAACGTCCGGATTGCCGGCGGATTCCCGCTGACCGAGGCGGCCGGAGCTGACCTGGTCGGCCAGATGGTCAACGGGCTGTTCGGTCTCCCGGTCGACCATGACCGCCTGACCTACCGGACAGGGGTGTTCCTGACCAACTACGTCGAGACGTTGGCCGTCGGTGAGACGAGCGACCTGAAGCGCATCGCCATGAACGGGGTGACCACATGAGCCTGCCCATCCCCGACGCCCGGCGCAACGCGTCCCCGTACCCTTACGGACGAGAAGCAGCGTCTGTCGCCCGAGTCCTGGAGGCCGGCCAGTACGGACACACTGACCTCACCGCCGAATTCGAAAGGCGGATCGCCGCGTACCTCGGCGTACCCGACGCGGTGGCCGTCAGTTCCGGTACCGCTGCCCTGCACAGCGCCCTGCTGGCCACAGGCATCGGCCTGGGCGACGAGGTGATCGTGCCGTCCATGACGTTCTGCGCCACTGTGCAGGCCATCCGGGCTGTCGGAGCTGCCCCGCGGTTCATCGACGTAGACCCGGCGACGTTGTGCGTCACACCGCAACTCGTCATGGATGCAGTCACCGATGACACGGCCGCCGTGCTGCCGGTGCTATTCGGCGGCCGGGCCACCGACCTCAATCCCATTGGCGAGGATCTGGCGGAGCGAGGCATCGTGGTTATCGAGGACGCCGCCCATGCCTTCGGTTCTCACCGCGGACCCGAACACATCGGCGCCGATGACACGGCCCTGACGTGCTTTTCCTTCGGCCCGGTCAAGAATCTGACGTGTGGCCAAGGCGGGGCCGTCATCCCCCGTACGCCCGGGGAGGCCGCCTCCGTCCGCCGACTCCGCATGCTGGGTGTCAACCAGTCCCAAAGCGTGCGCGCTGAGACCACCAGCTACCAGGTGGAAGGCTTCGGCTTGCGGTATCAACTTTCGTCCATCAACGCCGCCATCGGACTGGCGCAGCTCGACCATTTCGACACCACCGTGCGTTCCCGGCGGCATTTGTGGCGCACCTACAGCGATGCCCTGAACGCGTTGGATGGGGTGACGCTCGTCGACATCGACCTCGACCACACGGTGCCGCACCTGTGCCAGGTACGCGTGCCGCACAGGGACCACGTATTCGCCCACCTACGGGCGAGGAACATCGGCGTCGGCGCTCACTACCCGCCCAACCACCTTCAGCCCGCCTTCGCACGCTGGACGCGTGAGCTGCCCGCCACCGAACGGGTCAGTCGGGAAATCCTGAGCCTGCCCTTCCACCAGCACCTCACCGAGGCAGACGTCCACCGAGTGGTGACTGCCCTGGGACACGCGCTCAAGGTCACAGGCGGTTCATGATGTCGAATCTGCTTGTCGTGTGTCTGGGGAACTACTGCCGTAGCCCCTTCGCTCAGCTTGCTCTCGCTCGACGGGGTGGACCACGTATGGCCGTTCGCTCAGCCGGGCTGATCGGCAAGTGGCAGGACCAGCCGGCTCATTCCGCCATGATCAACGCCGCCCGGCGGCTGGGCTATGACCTCACCGCCCACCGTGCTCAGCAGACCAGCCTGGACATGTTGGATTGGGCGGACAAGGTACTCGCCATGGACGCCTCCGTTCTCGCCACCCTCCGGGCCGTCTGCGGTCTGGAGAACGAGAACAAACTGCGTCTCTATCTCGGCGACCGGGACGTGCCCGACCCGATGGGCCAGGGCGACGCTGCGTTCCATGAGTGCGCTGTGCTCATTGAAGCTGGCACCGCCCTCCATACCGGTGGACGGATCATGTAGCCCTCTGCGGGCCCGCGCTGTTACTGGGACACTGCGGACAGGATCACGTCCACGAGCCTCTCCGCAGCGTCCGGGCGCCCATGTGCCCTAGCTGCCGCTGCCATACTGGCCCGGCGCTCCGGATCGTCGAGGAGCGGCCCGACCGCCTCGCGCAGGTGGCCGCCGGAGACGCCGCCGAGGAGGGCGACCGCCGCGCCGGACTGCTCCAGGTGGCGGGCGTTGTGGGCCTGTTCGTTCCCGGCCGCCGTGGCGAGCGGGATGAACACGGCGGGCCTGCCCAGGGCGGTGAGTTCGGCGAGGGTGCCCGCGCCGCTGCGCGAGATCACCAGGTCGGCCAGGGCCAGGACGTCCGGCAGCTCCGGTCCGACGAACGGGGTGAGGTGGTACCGGGCGGCGAGGGAGGCCGGAAGCCCTGCGGCGCGCGCGGAGAGTGCCTCGTGGTGGGCGGGCCCGCACTGGTGCACGACGTTGGCGCGTTCCAGCAGCCACGGGAGTTCGCCGCCGACCACGTCGTTGATCTGCTGCGAGCCCTGCGCGCCGCCGGTGACGTACACCGTGGGAAGACGCCGGTCGAAGGAGTGGAGGCCGAGTGCGGTCACCGCCTTGTCCGGATGGCCGGTCAGGACCTCCGGGCGTACGGGGTTGCCGGTGACCACCGTGGCCGACCGCACGCTCTCCGGCAGGAGCGGCAGGGTCGACTCCGAGGACACGGCGATCCGTGCGGCGGAACCGGCGAGCCTACGGTTGGCCAGGCCGAGGCGGACGGTCTGCTCGTGCAGGACCAGCGGCACCCGGCACATCCGCGCGGCGAGCCCGGTCGGCACGGCGACGTAACCGCCCGTCGCGAGGACGACGTCCGGCCGGAAGGCGGAGACCGCGCTGCGCGCCTGGGCGACCCCGATCGGCACGCGCGCCATGTCCCGGACGTTGGCGGGCGACACCATCTTCAGCGGGTTCGCGTGACGCCGGATCTTGCCGGTGGCGACGGTGGTGAAGGGGATGCCCTCGGCGTCGGTGACCTTGGCTTCCAGACCCTCGGCCGTTCCGATCCACAGGACGTCGAGCGTGCGGCCGGACGACGCCAGGCGTGCCCGCAACGTACGGATCGCCGTGAGGGCGGGATAGGTGTGACCACCGGTGCCCCCTCCCGTCACGATCAGGCGGAAGACGGTCGTCTCTTGAGGCGCGATGTTCACGCTGGGCACTCTAGTGGCTGCTGTCCGGTGATCGTTTGCGCCGAGTGGAAGGCGCCGGGATCTTGTTCTGAGCTCACGCGGCGTGTGAGCCAGGGCAGGATGTTGGAGCGACGACCGGGGCCGCCACCTCCAGCCCTTCCCGGGCTACCACTCCAGCCCGTCCGGCGATTGAGGACGGAACCGTTGAGCACGTTCCCGGGCACGCATCAGGGCCTCCCCCGCCCCGGGGCCCGTGAAGCTCCCGCCCACCGGGGCGAAGGGTTCCGTCCTCAAGCGCCGGACGGGCTTGGGTGGTCCAGGGAGCCCGCCAAGCTGACACCCACCGGGTGGACGGTTCCGTCCTCAAACGCCGGACGGGCTGGGTGGTCGCCGGGCGGGCTGGAAGTGGCGCGGGCGGGCTGGGGCGGCGGGCCCAAGCACGAAAGGTGCGGGCACCCCGCGAGGTCACCGGTCCAGGTGGCCCGTGTCGTTCCAGCGTTCCACGGCCGGCAGGCCGTACGCCCAGCCCAGGACCGACAGCGACGTCGGCTCCAGCCGGATCCGCGCGCCGAAGGACAAGTCCTCACCGAGCCAACGGGCACCCAGCGCCCGCAGAATGTGGCCGTGGGCGAAGACCAGCACATCCCGGTCCGAAGACCGCGCCCACGCGACGATCTCGTCCGCACGGGCGGTGACGTCGGCCACGGACTCCCCACCCGGCACCCCGTCGCGCCAGATCAGCCAGTCCGGCCGGTCCGCCTTGATCTCGGCCGGGGTCAGCCCCTCGTACGCCCCGTAGTCCCATTCCATCAGCGCGTCCCACGGCTCCGCCCGCTTCCCGAAGCCGGCGAGCTCGCAGGTCTCTGCGGCCCGGACCAGCGGACTGGTGCGGACCTCGACGCCGGGCAGCCCCGCCCACGGCGCCCGGTGCAGCCGCTCACCGAGCAGCTTCGCCCCCTCGCGCCCGCTGTCGAGGAGCGGGATGTCCGTCCTGCCGGTGTGGTTGCCCCGGACCGACCACTGGGTCTGGCCGTGCCGGGCGAGCAGGATGCGCGGTGCCATGAAGGCTCTCCCTGGAACGCTGGTGCTGGGTTCTTCCATCATCCCGTACCGGCCCGTCAGGCAACCTCCCGGGCCCGGGAGGCGTCCCTCCCTGGTGCAGCCCCCGGCGAAGATTCGGACCACGGCGGGGGCCGCTGCGTACGGGATGTCCGGAAGGGGACCCCGGGGGACTCGGCGGCACGGTGCCGCCGTACGGTTGAACGTTCGTCGTCGGCCGCATGAACATGGGGAGAGCTACCGGATGCCGCACGCCACCGCGCCGCCCCCGACCGGTCATCGGCCCCGCTGGTGGACGGAGCTGCCACTGATCGCGGTGGTGTACGCGCTGTATTCGGTGGGCCGGCTCCTGGTGCGCGGCGATGTGTCGACGGCGGTCGACCACGGCCTGGCTATCCTCCGGCTGGAACAGGCGCTGTACCTCAACGCCGAGCACCCGCTGAACCGTCTCTTCACCAGCACCCCGTCCCTGGGCATACCCGCCGACTTCGCGTACGCCTCCCTGCACTACCTGGTCACCCCCGCCGTCCTCATCTGGATGTTCCGGCGCAGGTCGACGGCGTACCGGGCGGCCCGGGTCTGGCTGATGAACTCCACGCTGCTGGGTCTTGTCGGCTTCACGCTGATGCCGACCTGCCCGCCCCGCCTGCTGGACGCGAGCCACGGCTTCGTCGACACGATGGCGCAGTACAGCGCGTACGGCTGGTGGGGCGCGGGCGCGAGCGCCCCGCGCGGGCTGAGCGGGATGACCAACCAGTACGCGGCGATGCCCAGCCTGCACGTCGGCTGGTCGCTCTGGTGCGGGATCCTGCTGTGGCGGCACGGCCGACACCCACTCGTACGGGCGGCGGGAATCGCCTATCCGCTGATCACCACGATCGTCGTGATGGGCACCGCCAACCACTACTTCCTGGACGCCGTAGCGGGTGCGGCCGTGATGGGCCTCGGGGCCCTGCTCGTGAAGCCCGTCGTCCGGCTCGCCGACGGGGTCAAGGCACGGCTGGCCGGCGTCCTCCCGGGCGGCCTTCCCGGCGGCCGGAAGCAGGGCCGCGCGAGCACCGCCGCCGCGTCGATTCCGGCGACCGTGTCCCCGGATGTCAGTGCCGGGTGCAAGACTTCCACGGGTGAGCGAATCCCCGGCCAGCGGACCACCTCCGCAGATCCCCCCGGCCCGGCAGTCGGCGGCACGGCAGTCGGCGGGCCGGCAGCCAGAGACGCCGCCGACACCGCCGCGAGCGACGACGCTCCGGCAGCGGCTCGCTGAGCTGCGCGGCCCCTCCGTCGCACCGCACCCGCTCGACGCCAGAGCCCTGGCCGCCCTCGCCGCCAACCCCGGCTGCAAGCGGCGGGCCCTGCTGGACGGCGCCGGGGTCGACAAGGGCGTGCTGGCCACCGCGCTCGGCTCCCCCGCCCCCTTCGGGCAGTCCCAGTTCGCCTTCATGCGGGGCAACGCCTTCGAGGCGAAGGTCAAGGCGGACGGCGGCGCCGAGCTGCTGCGCCTGCTGTACGAGCGCCTGGGCGGCTCCTCCGCCGCCCCGGGCCCGGACGTCGCCACGCCCGATCTGAGCGCCGCAGGCCCCGAGGGCCGCGCCGCGCGCACCGCGCTCGCCCTGCGGGAGGCCACGGCGGCGGGCGGCTGGGCGCTGCTGGACCACCCGATGCTGGCCCTGGAGGTGGCGGGCTCCCCCGCCTATCTGGAGCCCGACGCGGTCGTGGTGGATCCCGACGGCCGGTGGACCGTGGTCGAGATCAAGTCGTTCCCGATGATCGACGCGTCGGCCGACGCGTCGAAGGTCGGGGCCGCCGCCCGGCAGGCCGCGGTGTACGTGCTGGCGCTGGAGCGGGTCGCGGCGGTGACCGAGGGCGCGGAGGTCGGGCACCGGGTGCTGCTGGTCTGCCCCAAGGACTTCTCGAACCTGCCGACCGCCTCCGTCGTGGACGTACGCAAGCAGCGCGCCGTGACCCGCCGTCAGCTGACCCGGCTGACCCGGATCGAGGACATCACGGCGGGGCTGCCGGAGGGTACGACGTTCGATCCGGCGTGCGCCCCCGAGGAACTGGACGCCGCCGTGGCCGCGGTGCCCCCGGCGTACGCCCCGGAGTGCCTGGCCGCCTGCGAGCTGGCCTTCCACTGCCGGGCGAGGTCCCGGGCCGAGGGGGCCGTGGAGGCGCTGGGCCGCAGTGTCCGCGGTGAGCTGGGCGGGCTGACGACGGTGGCCGGGGTGCTGGCCGCCGCCGCGGGCAAGGAAGGCGATCCCGCCGATCCGACGGTCGCCGCACTGCGCCGGGCAGCCGCCCTGCGCGCCGAGGCCCTGGAGAGCGCCGCCGGGCTGCGGGCCGAGGCGCTGGAAGCCTCCGCCGCGCGCGCCGGAGCGCCGGAGGGTGCGGCCGCATGTCGCTGATCACCACCCTCGCCCGGCTGGAGGCCGTCGACACCGGCCGCGCCCAGCCGCTCGCGACCGTCCGGCACCGCCATCTCACCGACCGGCCGCTGGTGCTGGTGCCGCTGACCACCGCCGGTGAGGCCGGGGCCCCGCTCGGGGCGCTGGTCGGCACCGACCGGGAGGCGCCCCGGCTGCTGGCCGTCGCCCAGCCGCGCGACCGGGACCTGCGGTTCGCGTTCCTGGCCGAGCTGGCGGAAGCGGTCCTGCCGCACATCGATGCGTACGCGGACGTCGTCGAGCCCGCCGAGCGCAACGAGACCGATCCGGCGACCGGCAGGAAGACCAAGGTCGAGGTCGAGCTGTGCCTGGACGCCGCCCAGCTGGTCGTGCCGAGCCGGGCGGGCGTCGAGTTCGTCAGGCTGCTGGGCCGGTCCATGCGGTTCCGCCGCACCGCCGAGGACGATCCGGACACCCCCTATCCGGCCCCGGCCCGGGTGCCGCTGCTCGGCCGCTGGCTGACGCATTACGGGGAGCGGGCCCGGGTGCCCGGCTCCTCGCTGCTGCTGGCCGGCACCGATCTGCTGAACCGGCACTGGGCGACCGGGCAGAGCAGCCTGGAGGACCAGCACCTGGGTGCGCTGCTGTCCTGGATCGACCCGCCGGCCGGCTCCTCGGGGGCCGAAGCGGCGCTGCGGGCGGAGCTGGCCCGGGACGGGGAGGGGCAGTTGCTGTGCCCGCCGGCCGGTCCGGCGACCGACCCGGACTTCGACAACCGGCTCCTCGCCCCGGCGATCGAGCGGTACGACCGGGCGCGCACGGCGCTCGCCTCCGCCGAGGACGGGCTCGCCGCGGATGCCCGCCTCGGTGAGCTGAGCGCCGCCGAGCGGGAGATCCGTTCGCTGCTGGCGCGGGTCATGCTGCCGACCTGGGACGCGGTCTGGCGGGGTCTCGACCTGCTGCGGGAGCTGCCCGAGGGGTCCAGGGCCGAGGACCGCTGGACCCGGGACCGCTGGTCGTTCACCGCGCACCGGGACCGGGTGCGCTCGGGCGAGCCGCCGCAGCCGCGCCGCGACGACGCGGTGACGGCGGCCCAGAAGCTGGCCTCCCGGGAGACCGCCCAGGCCCAGTTGGAGGCACAGGAGGCGCTCGACGATCCGCTGGTGCTGGCGGGTCGGCGGCTCGCGGGCGAGGCGTTCCTCGGCACGGTGTCCGGGGTGGAGATGGCCTACACCGAGTCGAAGCGGCCCTCGCCGCGCCCGCTGGTCACCGTCCGCACGGACGAGCGACCGCATCTGGGCGAGCGGACGAAGGTCTACCGCTCGCTGGACGGCAAGCCGCAGACGGCGGAGTTCGTTCGGGCCGAGCAGGAGACGGACCACGACGGCGAGATCCTGCTGGTGCTGCGGATCCTGGACCGGATGGGCCGGAGCAAGGAGCCCGCGCCCGGGTCGGTGCCGGAGCCCGGGGAGCGGATCGCCTGGACCCTGTTCGAGCACGACCAGCGCGGCGGGCCGAAGCTGCCGGACCCGGAGGAGACGCCGTGGACCCACGGCGGCCCGCCGGGCGCGGACGCCGCGACGCGCTCGGAGCAACCCGACCCCGTGACCCCGGAGGACCTGCTGTGATCCCGACCTCGACCTCCACCGGCCCGGAGGGACCGCTGTGACCGTCGTGTTCGACCCCGGTGCGGAGGCGGCGCGCGCGACCGGCGCGATCCTCGACGACACCCTGCGCGGCAGCAGCAAGGGCATCGTCGTGGACTCGCCCCCCGGCGCCGGGAAGTCGACGCTGGTGGTCCGGGCGGCCCTGGAGCTGGCCGCCGCCGGGCATCCGCTGATGGTGATCGCGCAGACGAACGCCCAGGTCGACGACCTGGTGGTGCGGCTCGCGGAGAAGGACCCGGAGCTTCCGGTGGGGCGGCTGCACAGCAGCGACTCCGACCCGTACGACAAGGTCCTGGACGGGCTGGCCAACGTCACGAAGTCCGCGAAGGCCGCTGATCTGGCCGGGCTCGACATCGTGATCTCGACGGCCGCGAAGTGGGCGCACGTGAAGAACGTCGAGCCGTGGGGGCACGCGATCGTCGACGAGGCGTACCAGATGCGCTCGGACGCGCTGCTGGCCGTGGCCGGGCTGTTCGAGCGGGCGCTGTTCGTCGGGGATCCGGGGCAGCTGGACCCGTTCTCGATCGTCGGCGCGGACCAGTGGGCGGGGCTGAGCTACGACCCCTCCGCGAGCGCGGTGTCCACCCTGCTCGCGCACAACCCGGAGCTGCCGCAGCACCGGCTGCCGGTCTCCTGGCGGCTTCCGGCGTCGGCGGCCCCGCTGGTGTCGGACGCGTTCTACCCGTACACGCCGTTCCGCAGCGGTACGGACCACGGGGACCGGCGGCTCTCCTTCGGGGTGGCGTCGGACGGGTCGGGCCCGGACCGGGTGCTGGACGAGGCGGCGGAGTCCGGGTGGGGGCTGCTGGAGCTGCCGGCCCGGCACACCCCGCGCACCGATCCCGAGGCGGTACGGGCGGTGGCCCTGGTGGTCCGGCGGCTGCTGGACCGGGGCGGCGTCGCGACCAGCGAGCGGGCGGACGAGCCGGTGCCGGTGACGGCGGACCGGGTGGCGGTCGGCACGGCCCACCGCGACCAGGCGGCGGCGGTGCGGGCAGCGCTCGCGGAGCTGGGCGTCACAGGGGTCGCGGTGGACACGGCGAACCGGCTCCAGGGCCGCGAGTTCGACGTCACGGTGGTGCTGCACCCCCTGTCGGGCCGCCCCGACGCCACGGCCTTCCACCTGGAGACGGGCCGCCTGTGCGTGCTGGCCTCGCGGCACCGGCACGCCTGTGTCGTGGTGTGCCGGGAAGGGGTGGCGGACCTGCTGGACGAGCACCCGTCCACGGAGCCGGTCCAGCTGGGCGTCACGGTGAAGTTCCCCGACGGCTGGGAGGCCAACCACGCGGTGCTGGCCCACCTCGCCGAGCACCGGGTGCGGTGGAAGCCGTAGAAACCGGGTGAAGTGAAAGCCGTAAAGGGTGTCCGGCCGGCGAAGCTCAGGGCCCGGGGCCCTCTTGCGCGGGGTTGGACAATGGAGGGTGGCCGTCCTGGCCGTGCGAGGGAGGAACAGCACATGACACAGTCCGAGCGGAACGAACGGCAGCGGCTGCGCCCCGCGCCGCTGCTCTTCGAGCCGTCTCAGGCCACGGCGGATCCGGAGCACTTCTTCGACCTGGAGTCGCTGGAGGACCCCCAAGAGCTGCTGGCCCGGGCGACCGAGCTGACGCAGGCCTTCCGGGCGGCGACGGACCGGTCGGTGGAGTTCCAGGCGATGGCGGCGGCACAGCTGGCCGACCCGCGCCGGTTCGACCGGCTGACCCCGGCGGACGTCGCGGAGCGCGCGGAGTGGACCGAGGACTACGCGAAGAAGATGATCGAGTTCGGCCGCTCCCTGCTGGACTCGCCGAGAGCCTGACGTACGGAACCCCTTCCCGATCCGGGCGCGACCCGGCCCGCCGGTGAAGCCTGCGAGAGCCTGTCCAGCCCGTCGGAGCCCGCGAGGCCTGTGGGGTCTGTGGTGCCGATGTGATCCGTGGGGCGGCCGGGGCAGATGCTGCGCCGCCAGGCCGGGGGTCAGGTCCCGTGGCATATTCCGGCGGGCAAGATACCCCTCCCCCTCCCCCCCTGTCCCCGTTTCCGGCAACTCTCGGAATCAGTTCCGTCACTCCCGGTAGACCTTGCTCCATGAGCGCATGGCTGAAAGACGAAACGACCCTGCGGACCGGTGCCGCCCCGCACCACGGCGTCGACATCTTCGCCCTGCTGCGGGACCAGTCCGGACCCCAGGCCGCACAGGTCACGGCGGCCGGCGCCGCCTGGCTGGCCGGGGCCGCCCCCTACCCGCGCAGCACGCTCGCCCAGTGGGAGGAACGCCCCACGGCTCCCGGGGTGCTCCCGTGCGGTTCCGCCTTCGACGTGGTGAACGTGCCGGCGCTGTTCGGGCGGCGGATGCTGGAACAGCTCTGGGCGGAGGGGCCCGGCTCCGGTCCGGTCGCCACACACCGGGGCCGGATGCTGCTGTTCGCCGCTCCCGGAACGGCCCAGCGGCTGCCCTCGCTGCTCGCCTGGGAGGAGTGGGGATCCAACGGCTCCGGGGGCTCTGGGGAGCCTCGCGACCCGGTGCCGCCCCTGCTCTGTCACGGCACCGGTGACGCCGTGACCGTACCGCCGCTGACCTGCGCGTCGTCGGACGGCGGGCCGCGCTGGGTGGTCGCCCCCGACACCCGCAATCCGTGGCTGCCCGGTCCCGATGTGCTGCTCTGGGCGTGTGTGCGGGTGAGCCGGTCCGCCTCCTCCCGGGGTGGTGCGCATTCAATTTTTCCTCGGGCGGATCAGAGTGCTAATGTCTACGACGTCACCAGGCGCCGTTAGCTCAGTTGGTTAGAGCAGCTGACTCTTAATCAGCGGGTCCGGGG
>NZ_JBHXJG010000121.1:0-21615 GCF_042723425.1 Streptomyces sp. NPDC058375
GCGGTCGCGTCGTGCGACCGTCCCGGCCCCTTCGGCCGTACCTACCGCGAGATCAGCGGCGGTTGAGCGCGCGGTCGACCGCGGTGATCAGCTCGCCGTTCTCCGTGTCGCCGTCCAGCGACCAGAACATCGCCCCGCCGAGCCCCTTGTCCCGGATGTACGAGGCCTTGGTGCGCAGCACCTGCGGGTCGTCGTACGTCCACAGCGTCGTACCGTCGAACAGCCACGCGTGGCCGTTCTTCACATCGCGGTGGACCTTGTACGTCCCCGAAGCGGCCAGCTGCTTGAGGACCTTGTAGTCCTCGTAGCCCGCCGCCCAGGTGGCCGGAGCCGGGGCCGTCGCCGGCTGCCCCAGGCCCGTACCGCCGCCCGTCACGCCGGTCCAGCCCTGGCCGTACGTCGGCATGCCCACCACGATCTTGTGCTTGGGCGCACCGCGGCGGACCCAGTCGCGCACCGTCCGGTCGACGCTGAAGTCGTTCCTCGCGTACAGGGCCGACTGCTGGGCCGTCGTCTTCTCACCCGAGACGTGGTAGTCGTAGCCCTGGATGTTGACGAAGTCGAAGTCCTTCATGAGGCGCTTCACGTCGAAGCCCGCGTCGATGGCCTTCGGGTTGGCCGGGACGTACGCCGACAGGTCGTAGTGCTTGGGCTTCGGCTTGTGGTGCCCGTGCCCGTGTCCCTTGCCCTTGGCCTTGTCCTTCTCCTTGGCGGCCTTTGCCTGGCTCTTCGCGTACGCGTCGAGCTGGGTGCGGAACTCGCGGATCAGGGCGGTGAAGTTCTTCTTGTCCTCCGGGCGGAAGACCGTGCCCTCGTTGGCCGCCGAGCCGGGCCACTCCCAGTCGACGTCGATGCCGTCGAAGAGGCCCGCGGCGGCTCCGTCGCCGCCGCGCGCGCCGTCCTTGGGGAGGTTGCCCTTGATGTACAGGTCGACACAGGAGGCGACGAGCGCCTTGCGGGAGGCCGCGGTGCGGACCGCGTCGGAGAAGTGGGTGGACCAGCTCCAGCCGCCGAGCGAGATCATGACCTTGAGGCCGGGGTGCTTGGCCTTCAGCTCGCGCAGCTGGTTGAAGTTGCCCGCGAGCGGCTGGGCGTCGGTGTCGGCGACGCCGTCCACCGAACCCGCCGCGTCGAGCGGACGGGCGTAGTCCGCCCAGGCGTCGGCCTGGCCGGGGATGTTGCCGGTGAAGCACTTGCCCTCGGCGCTGACGTTGCCGAAGGCGTAGTTGATGTGAGTCAGCTTGGCCGCGGCCCCGCTGGTGTCCAGGTCCTTGACCTGGAAGTCCCGTCCGTAGACGCCCCATTGGGTGAAGTAGCCGATGCTCTTGTACGCGGGGCGGTGGTGGCCTTTGCCGCGGTCGCCGCCGTCGTTCCGGTCGTGGCCGCCGTCGGCCGTGGCCGCGGGGGCGATGCCTGCCAGCAGGGCCAGGGAGACGCCGGCGATGGTGATTCGGGACAGATTTCTTCGACGCATGGGGCTCGTTCCTGTGCGTGATCCGGTACGGAGGCGGAGCGAAGGAAAGCGGGAGGAAGAATCGGGAGCCGTGCTGTGCACAGGAAGGTATTGGTCTGGACCAAAAATGGTCAAGGGTTCGGGAGTTGTCGGACGTCCGGACTTCATGGCCGTGCGGGTGGGCATGATCCCTGGCCCCGGGGTATGCATGGGGCGACACAAGATCATCACATTGGGTGAAACTCTGGCCCATGCTTGCGGTGTACAACCCACGGTTGTCAGGCTGTCGCAGACTGTCAACCTGTTGGGAGTGGCCTGTGACATTCGGTGAGCAGCCCGCCTATCTGCGCGTGGCGAGCGATCTCAGGGAGAAGATCGTCAACGGCGCGCTGCCGCCTCATACCCGCCTGCCGTCGCAGGCCCGCATCCGCGAGGAGTACGGGGTCTCGGACACCGTCGCCCTGGAGGCGCGGAAGGTCCTGATGGCGGAGGGGCTGGTCGAGGGGCGCTCCGGCTCCGGCACGTATGTGCGCGAGCGTCCCGTGCCCCGCATGATCGCCCGCTCCGGCTACCGGCCGGACAAGGGTGCCAGTCCGTTCCGGCAGGAGCAGACGGCCGAGGGGGCGCGCGGGACCTGGGAGTCCCGCAGTGAGCAGGAGGGGGCGAGCCCGGAGGTCGCCGAGCGGCTGGGCATCGAGCCGGGCGACCGGGTGATGCGCACGCATTACGTCTTCCGGGAGGCGGGCGAGCCGATCATGCTCTCCACCTCCTGGGAGCCGCTCGCCGTCACGGGCCGGACCCCCGTGATGCTGCCCGAGGAGGGCCCGTTGGGCGGCTGCGGGGTGGTCGACCGGATGGCCGCGATCGACGTCGTCGTGGACAACGTCGCCGAGGAGGTCGGTGCGCGCCCGGGGCTGGCGGAGGAGCTCCTGGCGCTCGGCGGTGTGCCCGGCCATGTGGTCATCGTCATCGGGCGTACGTACTACGCCTCGGGCCGGGCCGTGGAGACGGCCGACGTGGTGGTGCCGGCCGACCGGTACCGGGTCGCGTACCACCTGCCGGTCAGATGAGCCCCGGGCGGGGCGTGGTGACGCCCCGTCGGGCCGGGTGAGGGGCGTCGGCCGGGGCTGACGGGTCATTGAGGGGGCGCATTCTTCGGATGCGCCCCTTTCGTGTTGGCCGGATGTGTATCTCTTTGTGTAAAGCCGCCTGCACTGAGTGAAGGTCAGGCGTACGCTCGGGCATATGCGTACTGCGGTTTCCTGGGGATCCTTAGAGACGTGCACGCCGGTGGGAAGAGGGGCGATATGCGGGGGAGCGGCACGATGAGCGACAGCGGCGCCGTGCTCCCTTGGCAGGTGATACGGCAGGACGACGGCGGAGGGCGGTACCGGGTGGGCAGGTACGCCACGCAGGCCGAGGCGCAGAAGGTCGCCGACGGCCTCGACGTCCGCCACCGCCATCAGGTCTACCGGGTGGAGCGGGTGGGTCAGGGCACCAGGTCCTGACGCGAGGGACGGTCTCGTGGGCGTGTGCGACTCGGCTGGTCCCGTAGGGGCGCCCACCACGGACGGGTCTGTCCGTACGAGTGCGACGGATGCCCCGTGGGGCCCCGGGCCCGGGGGAGGGCCGTTCTGCCTCCCCGGGCCCCGCTCCGGCCTTCTGGAGCCTCCTGGAGCGTCCCGCGCCCGCGTGCGCCCTTGAGTGCCGAGTATCTGCCCCGCGCCGCCCCCGTCCCGGCGTGCTCCGCCCGCATTCCGCGCCCCGGCCGTCCGGGCGGTAGGGTCCGGCCCGGCCGGGGGCGCGGAAGCCGCCGGTGGTGCGGCGAGCGGGGCGGAGTGGTGGCGCGATGGCGGTGCTGATCGACACGGTGGCGTGGGTGCGGATCGAGGGCGGCAGGATCCTCTGCGCGCGGCCCCGGGGCAAGGACGTCTTCTACATCCCGGGCGGCAAGCGCGAGGGCTCGGAGACCGATCTGCAGACCCTCCTGCGGGAGATCGAGGAGGAGCTGACGGTCGGCCTGATCCGGGAGACCGTCGTCCACGCCGGGACGTACGAGGCCCCCGTGGACGACCGGCCCGGCGCCGCCGTCGTACGGATGAGCTGCTATTACGGCGACTACCGCGGCACGCTCGCCGCAAGCAGCGAGATCGAGGAGATGGCGTGGTTCTCCTTCGCCGACCGGGCCCTCGTGCCGCCCGTGGACCAGCTGCTCTTCGACGACCTCAGGGCGACGGGCGCGTTGAGCTGACCCGCTGACCCGCTGACCCGCTGACCCGCTGGCCCGCTGGCCCGCTGGCCCGCCGACCTCCGGCCGTCGTGGGCGGGGGCTCGTGCGCGTACGCCGTCTGCACCAAACACCGGGTTGTGCGGTAGCGGGCAATCAATGGTGGGTATGGGCTGTTTAGTCCCCATTTGCACAAGGGGTGCGCCCGTGGTCGTCCCTGGGAAGTGATCGGCGTGATCGATACCGAAGGCGACTGCGCCGAGTGGACCTTCGCGGCCGAACCCGGTTCCGTGCGCAGCGCCCGGCACGCCGTCCGGAGCGCGCTGGGCTCCTGGGGGCTCGACGCGGCGGTGGGCGACCTGGCGGTCCTGCTGGTCAGCGAGCTGGTGACCAACTCCCTCCGGTACGCCTCCGGCCCCATCGGCGTACGCCTGGTCGTCACGCACCCCGACGGGGACCTCACGCCCCCCGGCGGGGGCCTCTCCCTCGCCGGCGACCCTCCCGCCGACCACCCTCCCCACACCCCGGGACTGCTGGTGGAAGTCTCCGACCCGCTTCCGGATCCACCCACCGAACGCAGTGCTGGACCCGACGACGAAGGCGGCCGGGGACTCCAGCTCGTGGCCTGTTCCGCACGTCGCTGGGGAACGCGTCGCGGAAAGAGTGGCAAGACCGTGTGGTTCGAGCTGGCTCTCCCTGGTTAGGAGAGTGGAGGGAAGCACAGCGATCACCAGAGGTCGGGCAGAACCTGGCTGAAAGGGACTGAGACCTTGCTGTGATCGTGAACGCCGTGTCGGTCGGGGCCGTAGTGCTGAATACTGCGGGCAGGACCGGTCCGGTGCGTGAGCTGGAGGGGACGGTCGCGTGAGCGAAATACCTGGGACAACGGGCGATGTGGTCGGGGCGGCCGGCGACGTCGTGTGGCAGAGCAGCCCGCCCGGCTCGATCTATGACTACATCAGGGTCGCCTCCTTCTCGATCGGCCCCGACGGGCTGATCGAGCAGTGGAGCAGCCGGGCCGCGGGCCTGTTCGGCATGGCCTCGACCGAGGCGATCGGCCGCGACCCGGTGGAGGCCTTCATGCCCGCCGAGCTGCGCTCGGACGGCCATCGGCGGGTCGGCGAGATCCTCGACGGCAAGGAGTGGACGGGCCTCGTCCCGTTCCGGATGCCCGGCGAGGGCGGGGCGCACGGCGTCGCCGAGGTCTATGTGATGCCGAGTCTGACGGGCAGCGGGGAGCGGGCCGCGCTCTGCATCGTCGTCGACGTCCGGGCCCTGCGCCGCATCGAGACCGACCTCGCCGCCTCACAAGCCATATTCGGCCAATCTCCCTTCGGTTTCGTGCTGTTCGGTACGGACTTCGCCGTCGTCCGGGCCAACCAGCGCTTCGCCACGGTCTTCGGCGGCGCGGCCGACGACCACCGGGGCCGCACGGTGGAGGACTATCTGCCGCGCGCCGAGGCCGACCGGCTGACCGCCACCCTGAAACGGGTCCTGGAGACCGGAGAGTCGGTCACCGACCTCCAGCTCGTCGGCACCGCCCCCGGCGGCACCGAGCGCCGCCACTGGTCCATGAACCTCTACCGGGTGCACAGCGGGGCCGGCCGCCCGGTCGGTGTCGCCGGCCTCGCCACCGACGTCACCCGCCGGCACATCGCCGCCCGCGAGGCGGCCAGCGCCCGCCGCAACCTCGCCCTCCTCAACGAGGCCAGCGCCCGCATCGGCAACTCCCTGGACCTGGAGACCACCGCCCGCGAGCTTCTCGACGTGGCTGTGCCCGGCTTCTGCGACCTCGCCACCGTCGACCTCTACCAGGGCCTCCTCACCGGCGAGGAGGCCGCGCCCGGCAGTTGGGCGCCCGCCCACCGCGAGTCCGCCGGAGGCTCCGCGGAGCTGCGCCGGGTGGCCCACGCCAGCGCGGTCGCCGACGCCCTGCCCACCGCCGTGGCGGGCAGCGGGCAGCCGGGCCCGGACGACCTGCCGCCCGCGCTCGGCTCCGTCCACCGCTTCCCGTTCGGCTCGCCCTGCGCCATGGCGCTGCGCTCCGGCCGGGTCGAGGACGTCCCCGGCGACGAGATGGGCTTCGTGCAGTCGACGCTCGCCGTGCCCATGGTCGCCCACGACACCGTCGTCGGCCTCGTCCAGTTCTCCCGTACGAAGGGCAGCGAGCCGTTCGGGGAGCGCGACCGGGCGCTCGCCACCGAACTGGCCGCCCGCGCCGCCGTCTGCATCGACAACGGCCGCCTCTACCGCCGCGAGCACGAACGCGCCCTGATCCTCCAGCGCAGCTTGCTGCCGCCCGGCGACCCCGAGGCCGCCGGACTCGACATCGCCTGCCGCTATCTGCCCGGCAACACCGCCACCGAGGTCGGCGGCGACTGGTTCGACGTGATCGAGCTGCCCGGCCACCGCACCGCCCTCGTCGTCGGCGACGTGATGGGCCGCGGCCTGCGCGCCGCCGTCGCCATGGGCGAACTGCGCACCGCCGTAAGGACTCTGGCCCTCCTCGACCTGGAACCGGCCGAAGTGCTCTCCGCCCTCGACGAGGTCGCCCGCGGCCTCGGCTCCCCGGGCGGCGGCGAGCGCAGCGAGGGGCTCGGCGGCAGCGGGGGAGCGCAGTGGCCCTCCCGTGCCGCGCAGAAGTCCCGCGAGGCGGACCTCTCCGAGGTGTATCTCGCGACCTGCGTGTACGCGGTCTACGACCCGGTCACCCGGCGCTGCACGTTCGCCAACGCCGGGCACCTCCCCCCGGCCGTCGTCGAGCCCGGCCGGCCCGCCCGGCTCGTCGACGTACCGCCGGGCATGCCGCTGGGCGTCGGCGGCGAGCCGTTCGAGGAGGTCGAGGTCGAGCTCGCCGAGAACGCCCTGCTCACCCTCTACACCGACGGCCTGGTCGAGTCCCGGGACCAGCCGCTGGACGAGGGGCTTGAGGCGCTGCGGTCCGTCCTCACCGGTCCGCAGATGGAGCTGGAGGACGCCTGCGACCACGTGCTGAGCACCCTGGACACCCGGCACGGCGAGGACGACATCGCCCTGCTGATGGCCCGTATCCAGGGGCTGCCCGCCGAGGCGGTCGGGGACTGGACGCTGCCGCGCGAACTCCGCTCGGTCGGGCGCGCCCGAGAGCTGGCCCGTAGCCAACTGCTCTCCTGGGACCTCGACGACCTGGTCGACACCACCGAACTCCTCGTCAGCGAACTGGTCACCAACGCCCTGCGCTACGGCGAGGGCGAGATCCGGCTCCGGCTGCTGCGCGACCGCACCCTGGTCTGCGAGGTGTGGGACGCCGGTCTCGTCCAGCCGCGCCGCCGCCGCGCCCGCGACACCGACGAGGGCGGGCGCGGGCTCCAGCTGGTCGGCCTGCTCAGCGCCGCCTGGGGCTCGCGCCGGACCCCGCGCGGTAAGACCGTCTGGTTCGAACTGGCCCTGCCGGACGGGGCGCCGGCCGCCGAACTCTCCGTGGAGCAGCTGCTGAGCATGTACTGACCCCGGGGGCAGGAGCTGTTACGCGCCCGTCTTCAGGGCCGCCAGCCGGGCCTCGACCTCCGCGCTGTCGCCCAGGCTGTCCAGCTGCTCGAACTGGGCGTCCAGCGAGGAGGCGGCCAGCTCCTGCTTGCCCAGGGCCTTCGCCTCCTCGCGGCGCACCTTGTCCTCGAACCGGCTCAGCTCGCTCGTCGGGTCGAGGACGTCGATGTTCTTCACGGCGTCCATCATCTGGTTCTGCGCCTGGGCCGACTTCGAACGCGCCACCAGCTCGTCACGCTTGGCCTTCAGCTGGGAGAGCTTGTCCTTCATCTGGTCCAGCCCGGTCTTCAGCTTGTCGACCACCTCCGTCTGCGAGGCGATCGTCGGCTCCGCCGTCTTCGCCTCCTGCTCCGACTGGAGCTGACGGCCGAGCGCCACCTTGGCCAGGTTGTCGAACTTGTCCGCCTCGGCTACCGATCCGGCTCCGCGCAGCTCGTCCGCCTTCCGGCTGGCCGCCAGCGCCTTGCCGCCCCACTCGGCCGCCGCCTCCACGTCCTCCTTGTGGTCCTGCTCCATCAGCCGGAGGTTGCCGATGGTGGTCGCCACCGCCTGCTCGGCCTCCGCGATGTTGTTCGTGTAGTCCCGGATCAGCTGGTCCAGCATCTTCTGCGGGTCCTCGGCCTGATCGAGGAGGGCGTTGATGTTGGCCTTCGCGAGCTGGGTGACGCGGCCGAGAATGGTCTGCTTGGTCATGGGGTCGCTCCTTGGAAGTCGAGAGGGGTCACGCTGTGGTTCTGCCGTGCCGGTCGGTCAGAAGCGGCCGCCGCCGCCCCGGCGGCCCCGCGTCCCGCCCCCGCCGAAACTGCCCGGCCCGCCGCCGAAGCCGCCGGCCCGGCCGCCCCCGCCGAAGCCGCCGCCGAAACCCCCTCCCATGCCTCCACCCATACCCCCGCCCCGGCCGCCGCCCCCGAACAGTCCGCCGAGGATGATGCCGCCGAGCACCGCCCCGCCCATGCCACCGCCCCCGCCGCCGCCCAGCCCGCCCATCCCGCCGGGGCCCTGCGGGGAACGGAAGCCGCGGACGTCCTGCTCGGCCAGGGCGATCGCCTGCCCGGCCAGCGCGTCCGCCTGCTGCGCCTCGGCCAGCGCCCCCTGCGCGTCCGTGGCCGACAGCTCCCGGGCCCGCTCCCACCGCCGCTGCGCCTCGGCCAGCCGGGTACGGGCCTGGCTGCCGACCGCACCCCGGTTGGTCGTGATGTAGTCGGCCGCCGCCCCGATCGCGGACCGGGCGGTGAGCATCGCCTGATCGAGGAGGGACCGGGCCTTCGCCTCACCGCGCTCCTGGTCCCGGGCCCCCGCCAGCGCCTCGTCCAGGGCCGCGTCCGCCTCCTCCACCCGGCGCAGCGCGTCGATCGGGTCGTACGGTCCCGCGGCCATCGCGCCCCGCACATCGGCGAGCACGGCCTCGGCGCGGGCGATCCGGCCGCGCAGATCGGCGGTCGACGCCCCCTCGGCGGTCCCTTCGAGCAGCCCACCCGCGTCCGCGAGGTCGGTCTCCGTCTCGGTCAGCGCGGCGGGCAGCTTCCCCGCGGCCTCGCCCAGCTCCGCCGCCCGCCGGTCCACCGAGTCCAGCAGCGTGCCGGCCTGGCCCACCGCTCCCTCGGCCGCCCGGATGTACACCGCGGCCCGGGAGTTCTCGCTGCCCTCGACCGCCGTACGGGCCTGCTCCACGGCCGAGCCCGCGAAGACGAGCCGGTCCTCCGCCTGCTCGACGTCGGCCGCCACGGGGGCGGCGGCGCCCTGCCCGTACCGCTCGCGCAGCCCCGCCACACCCGACTCGGCCGCCGCGACCCGGCCGGTGAGGTCACGGTGCGTGGCCTCCACGGTGGCGAGGGCTTCCGGAGCGGTACGTTCCAGGGCGCGTAGCCGGTCGAAGTCCTCGGAGACGGTGTCGAGCCCCTCGTTCGCGGTCGCGCACCGCCGCAGGATCTCCTCCAGCATCCGGCGGCGGGTCGCGTCGTCCTCGGGGAAGGCGTCGTCGAGCTGCTGGCGCAACCGGAACGACTGCGTCAGCTCGTCCTTCGCCCGCGCGACCGCCGCCGTGAACGGCTTCGCCGCCTCCTCGCCGAACTGGGCGGTGGCGAAACCGAGTTCCTCCTCGCTGGTACGCACCGCGTCGTCCGTGTCCACCAGCACCTCCTTGGCCCGCGCGTCCAGCTCCGGCAGCGGCGTCGGCGGCTCCGGCGCACCGCCCGCCTCCGCAGTGCGCCCCCAGCCGGTGGCCGCCGGGGTGGTGCGGGTCGTCGTGCGCCGTTTGCGCCGGGCGTACGCGTAGACGCCGACCGCGCCCACGCCGGCGACGACCGCCACCGGCAGGATGAAGTCGCGCGCGCCGGTGGAGCCGGAGTCGCCCGTTCCGGGGTCGGCGGGGCCCGGGGTGATCGCGGGGGCGGTCACGGGGCGTCCGGCCAGCACGGAGGCGTAGCCGTCGGCCGCGCCGATCGCGGCCCCCGTCCAGTCGTTCTCCCGCAGCGCGGGCTCGATCGCGGTGCCGGCCACCTCCCGCAGCTGGGCGTCGGTGAGCCGCGCGTCCGCGTCGACGGAGTAGGCGTACTGCCGGTCGTGGGTGGCGACGGAGAGCAGCACGTCGTCCTGGCCCAGGCCGTTGCGGTCGGCGGTCTCGTCGCTCCAGGTCTGTCCGGACCGGCCGGAGAAATCGCGTACGTACACCACGAAGAGCTGGACGCGCTGCTCGTCGTACAACCGGTCGAGGGCGTCCTCCACCTGCCCCGCCCGGTCGCCCAGCGCCCCGACCCGGTCGGTGATCTGCCCGTCCCGGGACAGCTCGACGGGGTCGTCGGCGCGGGCGGTCACGGCGGCGGGGAACACCAGCCAGCACACGGCGAGCAGCACGGAGGCCAGGGCGGCGAGCAGCACAGAGGCCAGGGCGGCGAGCGGCGCGGCGGACGGCCTGGTGGGCAGCGCGGGGAACGGCGCGGCGGACGGCCTGGTGGGCAGCGCGGGGAACGGCACGGCGGACGGCCTGGGTAGTGCGGTGAACGGCACGGTGGACCGTGCGGCGAACGGTGCGGCGGACGGCGCGGCGGGGCGGCCGGTGGCCCCTGGCAGTCGGGGAGACGTCACCTTTGCGAGGCTATGTCCGCCCTTACGCCCCCGCGACCCGGCGATCCACCGATCCGCATCCGCCGTCCCCCTGAGCGGTTGTGCCGTCCCGCGTCGGCTGTTCGCATGAAAGGGCGCGGCAAAGCGGTCCGCCCGCGCGTGTACGGAGAGACGCGGGCCGCCGCCCGTCGTCAGATGGGACGGACGTGGCGCGCCCCGGGCCCCGGTGCCGGAGGCCGACGGCACCGCGCCGGTCAGGCCCGGCCCCGCGAGAGGCCCGAAGTCCGGAGGTGGCGAGTGACTGGCCTTCAGCTGTCGGTCGTCGTGCCGTGTTTCGACGAGGCCGAGGTGATCGAGTCCTTCCACGCCGCCCTGGTCGGCGTCCTGGACCCGCTCGGGGACAGCTTCGAGATCTGTTACGTGGACGACGGCAGCCGGGACCGCACCCGCACCCTGCTGAACGCCATCGCCGCCCGTGACCCGCGCGTCCACTACACCGCCTTCAGCCGCAACTTCGGCAAGGAGGCCGCGATGCTCGCCGGACTCCGTATGTCGAGCGGGTCGGCCGTGGTGATCATGGACGCCGACCTCCAGCACCCGCCCGAGCTGATCCCCCGCATGCTGGAACTGCACCGGCACGGCTACGACCAGGTCATCCCGCGCCGCGACCGCACGGGCGAGGGCCTGCTCCGCAGCACCCTCAGCCACACCTATTACGCGCTCGTCCGCCGCTGCATGGACGTGGAGCTGATCGACGGCTCGGGGGACTTCCGGCTGTTGTCGCGGCGGGCGGTGGAGAGCGTCCTGTCCCTCCCCGAGAGCAACCGCTTCTCCAAAGGGATCTTCTCCTGGATCGGCTTCGACACGGTCACCTTCCGCTACCGCAACAGCGAGCGGGTGGCGGGCCGGTCGAAGTGGGGCAGCAGACGGCTGCTGAACTACGGCATCGACGGACTGCTCTCCTTCAACAACCGGCCGCTCCGGCTAGCGATCTACACCGGCTTCTGGGTCTTCGTCTCGGCCCTGGTCTACGCACTGTGGACCGTCGTGCGGGTCGTCCTGCACGGCGTGGACACGCCCGGTTACGCCACCCTCCTCATCGCCGTCGTCGCCCTCAGCGGTATTCAGCTGGTGACGCTCGGAGTCATCGGCGAGTACGTGGGCCGGATCTACCACGAGGCGAAACACCGCCCGCCGTACGTCGTACGGGAGACGGACGCGACCTGCCGGGCGGTGCTGCCGGACAGTCCGCCGCCGCGCGCACAGCTCACCAGGGACGCGCAGCTCACCAGGGACGCGCGGCCGACGGCGGACGCGAACCCGGGCAAGGATCCCGCGCTCACCCCGGGCCGGTCCCGTACCGCCCGCCAGTTCGGCAGTTTCGTCCTCATCGGCTGCGTGAACACCGCCGTCTACCTCGGGATCTACGCCTCGCTGAACCGCTGGATCCCCTACCTGGCCGCCCATGTCATCGGCTATGTGGTGAGCATCGTCTGCTCGTTCCTGCTCAACTCCTACGTCACCATCCGGACGCGCCCGACCTGGCACGCGTTCGTCCGCTATCCCCTCTCCAGCCTGGTCAACCTGGTGGCGTCGGGGGCGCTGCTCTACGGAGCGGTGAGCGGTCTCGGGATGGACAAGAACCTCGCCGCGCTGGCGGCCGGCGTCCTCGTCACGCCCGTCTCGTTCCTGCTGGCGCGGTGGGCGATCACCTCGGGCCAGACCAAGGCGGCCGCTGCCGTACCGGACGGCGAGGGCGGATCGAAGGGCCCGGCCGAGCCGCTGCGGGGCCGTCCGGCGCCCGCACCCCTGCCCACCCGCTCGCCCCAGGACCGGTGAAGGCAGCGATGTCCGACGAGGTTCCCGTAACCGCCGCCCCGAAGGACGGGCGGAACGCGACCGTGACGGACCGGTCCGGGCCGGACCGGGCCGAATCCCCCTCGGACCGCCCCTGGACGGCCCTCTGGGTGAGCGCCCTCGCCCTCCCGCCGCTCGCCCTGCTCGCCGCCGCGTCCTGGTTCGGGCGGTGGGTGCGGCCCGGTGCGGACGACTGGTGCTTCCTGCCGCTCGTACGGGAAGAAGGCGTCAGCGGCCTCCTCGGGAAGTTCTACTTCGACGACAACGGACGGGTCGCCAACGCGCTCCTGGTCGGCGCGTACGCGAAGTTCCAGGTCGCGGGACACCAGTGGTTCCCCCTGGTCAGCGGGGTCCTGGTGCTCGCGGTCCTGTGGGCGGTGGCCGTGCTGGCGCTGCGCCGGGCCGGCCTGCGCACCCCGCGCGGGCTGCCCCTGCTGCTCGCGGCCATGTCCACGGCGCTGTTCCTGTTCGTCACGCCGAACACGTACAAGACGTTCTACTGGCCCGCCGCGTCCGTCTCGCACACGCTGCCGCCCGTCCTGGCCTGCGCCGCGCTGATCCCGCTCCTGCTCGCCCGGACCCGCCGGGGGCAGACGGTCGCGATCGCCGTCGCGGTGCTCGCGGCGGCCTTCCTCGCCACGCTGTCCGAGGAGACCGCGATCGTCGTGGTGATGGTGCTGCTGGCCGCGCTCCTCGTCTCCGGCCGGGTCGTCCCCGCCGCCGACCGGGGGTTCGTGCGCCTGTGGTGCGCCGGGGGCATCGCCGGGACGGTGGCCGGGGCGCTCGTCCTCATCACCTCGCCCGGCTCCACGAACCGCAGGGACCGCTTCGGGGCGGAGACCACCTCCCTGCTCGCCCCCGGCTCCCTCGCCGCTTCGCTGCGCGCGTTCGCCGAGATCACCGTCACCGTGGTCACCACCTGGCAGTACGTGGGCGGGGTCGCGGTGGGCGTCCTGCTGGGGCTGCTGTGCCGAAGAGGGGCGGACGGGACGAGGCCCCGCCCGCCCGCGCACTGGCCGCTGCTCGTCACGGCCGGGGCGCTGGTGCTCCTGGTCTCCGGCTACCTCTGCACGGTCATCGCCTACCCCGTCTTCGGCGACCGGGTGAGCGACCCGAGCGCCAACCGGCTGTGGAACGACTACCTCCTGCTGTACGTGCTCCTCCTCGTCGGCGCGGGAGCCCTGCTCGGCCTGGCCGCCCGCCGCCATATGCGCCGCACCGCCCCGGCGAAGGCCGTGTGCGCGGCGCTCTGCGTCCTGGTCTGCGTCGGCCCGGCCATCGCCCTGAGCAACCTGGACACCGCGATGCGGGACCGGGCCGAGAAGTGGGACGCCCAGGACCGCCGGCTGCGCGAGGGGGCGGCGTCCGGCGAACGGGTCCTGCCGTACGAGCGCCTGGTGATCAGTCAGATGCTGGAGCCGTTCAGCAAGGGCGGGGACCAATACTGGCCCGGAGGCTGCGTCGCCGACCTCTACGACCTCGACCGCGTCACGGACGGGGCCCGGGGGCGCTGACGGAGGTCAGCCGAAGTCATCGGGCACGATCCGCATCTTCTCCGCGATGCGGACGAGGGCCTTCTGGTCGGCCGTGTTGAGGGAGTCGAGGACGAGGCCGCGCACGGTGCGCAGATGCGTAGGAGCCACCTCGCGCACGATGGCGAAGCCCGCGTCGGTGAGTTCGGCGAGGGTGTAACGCCCGTCGGCCGGGTCGGGGGTCCGGGCGATCCAGCCGCGCTGCTCGCACCGCTTGACAACGTTGGAGAGCCGGGAGAGCGACCCGTTGGCGAGGAAGGCGAGCTCGCCCATCCGCAGCTTGCGGCCCGGGGCCTCGGAGAGATGGCTGAGGACGAGGTACTCGAACAGGGCGACGCCGTGCTCCTGCCGCAGCGGCGACTCCAGCTTGCCGGGCAGCAGCAGGACCAGGGAGATCAGCCCCGTCCACGCCGCCTTCTCCTGCTCGTCCAGCCAGCGCGGCTGCTCGTCGGCCGCCTGCCCGTCCGCGTTGCCGTCCGGCTCGTCCATGGGCCTCTCCTTGTTGCTCATCGGTCTTCCCGTCTCCTCGGCGCGCTCCCCGATGACTTTGCGCTTGAAGTCATCGATTGCTACTATCACTTTACGCGTGAAGTCATAGGAGCGGAAACGCACCCCTGGGGTGCGGGAAGAGGAAGCATCATGAGCACCGTCACCTTCGGCATCGTTCCGGGCTACGGCGAGAAGCTGCACGCGGCCCTCGGCTACAGCGGCGCCGTTCGCGTCGACGACCGGGTCGAGATCTCCGGCCAGGCAGGGGTGGACGACGACCTGAACATCCCCGACTCGCTGGAGGACGAGATCGTCCAGGCCTTCGACAACGTGGAGCGCGCGCTCGCCACGGTCGGCGCGACCTGGAGGGACGTCATCCACGTGAACTCGTACCACAAGGTCGTGCCGGGGGGCGACGTCATCGGCGAGGACCACAACCGGGTCATGGCGGAGCAGTTCCGCCGCCGCCTCGGCGGCCGTGCGCCGATCTGGACCGAGACCGGCGTCACGGTCCTCGGCCTCGCCGCCATGCGCGTGGAGATCCGCGTCACCGCCATCGCCGGCTCCGGAGCCTGATCGCCGCCCCCCGGGGCGGGGCCCCGGCGGGGGGCCGGCCCGCTACGTGACGACCCTGGCCTTCGGGATCGCCGTGCAGGCCGCGAGCGGAGTCTGCCGCGACGAACTCCAGGCGATGACCGACGCAGCTCTGCGCGCCTGGCCGCCCGTCCGACGAAGACGGACGGCCAGGTGGGGCGTACGCGGGAAGGTTCAGTACCCGTAGATCATCTTGTAGGCGACCTCCGGCAGGAACTGCCCGGCCACGGAACCGGCCCCGGCCCCGCAGTCGCCGTCCGACTCGCCCGGGGTCTTCAGCCAGAGCAGCATCTCGGCCCCGCCGCCGGTCCCCTGGCTGACCGTCCCCGTCCGGCGTCCACCGGGGTTGCACCACTCGCCGTTGGAGCCGTTGCCGTTGCGGCTGGTGTCGATGACGTACGGCTTCGTGTAGCCGTAGGACGCGGACAGGGAGCCGTTGATGGCGTTGCCGTACGCGGAGTTCTCGCCGGTGCCGTAGTAGTTCGAGATGTTCAGTGTGAAGCCGTGCGCCTGCCGGGCTCCCGCGCCGTTGAGGTGTTGCGCCATGGTGTCCGCGTCGATCCAGGCCGGGTTTCCGGCGTCCAGGTAGGTCCAGGTGTTGGGGGCGTGGGCGGTGAACCGGTCGAGCGCGTCTCGGAGCATCCCGTTGCGCTCGTCGATCTGGGCCTGGCTCAGGCAGCTGAAGTCGCCCAGTGAATCAGGCTCGATGGCCACCAGCGCCGGCCGCGAGCCGATGGCCGAGGCGAACGCGGAGATCCAGGTGCGGTACGCGCTCGGGGTGCCGGCGCCGCCGCCGGAGTGGCCGCCGCAGGCGTCGCGGCCCGGGATGTTGTACGCGATGAGGACGGGCAGCTTGTCGGCGGCGTCGGCCGCGCCCACATAGGAGCCGACCGCCGCCCCGATGTCGCCGCTCCAGGCCCCGAACCAGCGGGCCATCGGCCGCGAGGCGATGTTGTCCCGAATGGCGGCGGCCCGGCCGTCACCGGGATTCGCGGCGGCCCAGACGGCGGGCGTCGAGTGGGGGTCGGTGTAGAACCCGCTGGTCATGCCGATGGGGTCGGCCTGGATGGCCGAGGTGGCGGGGGCGCCGGCTGCGGTGGCCTGTTGTCCTGCGCCGAGGGGGAGGAGAAGGCAGGCGAAGGTCGAGGCGACGAGCGTGCGCAGAAGTCTCTTCACGAGTGCGGCCCTTCTGTGGGAGCGCTCCCAAACTGCGGCGGCCGAACGGTGGGGGAGGGAGGCACCCAGGTGAGGTGGTGGGGGCGGGGGTGGGGTGTGCGTGCGTATCGCGGACCGGCGGGGATCCGGTCCGCGACTGCCGCCGTCAGTCGAGACGGTGACAGCGGGGCGCGACGCTGTCAATGAGTCCGGCAACGACTGCACCACACACGGGAGTTCAGGCAGCGGGCTGGTGGACGCGCTGGGGCCCCGGATCCGGCAGGTCGAGGTGGAAGCCGTGCCCGAGACCGCTCACCGTCCGGCCTGCCGCCACGGGGAGCACCCGCTGCCCGCGCCGGCGCGGAGCAGCGGCTCAGTGCTCACCGTGACCGTCGAACCACGCGAGTCCGTCGCGCCACCGCTGGGCGCGCTCCCGCTCCGACTGCTCCCACCACGGGTCGCCGCGCTCTCCGAGCGCGACCTTCGCTCGCTGTACCCGTTCGCGCGCCCGGCGCAGTGCGGCATCGTCCGTCGTGCGTCGGGCCTCCCGTACCGCCCGCCGCGCCGCCATCAGGTGGGAACGCAGGGAAGCGGCGGCGTCCTCGGGGAGGGCCGGGTCGGTCGCCCGCCAGCGCCGTCCCTTGATGATCACGTATCGCCCGTCGTCCGTCCGGTCCGGGCCGCCGCTCTGCGATGGCATGTCCTCATGATGGGCCGGTTCCCTGCGACCGGGCGGGACCTGCCCCGGCACGGTTCGGCCGAGCGGAGCCGTGAGCGCGGCGGGAAGGGCGAGGTGTTCGCATCTGCCGGATGGGTACCCGAATGTCCGCCCGGTTGTCCTGCGGCCGTCTCCGGCTCGCGCGGACCTCGTCCGGATGCCCCCACGGAAGGAAGTCATGAGTACGTACCGAGTCGTCAACCCTGCCACCGGTGAGACGGAACAGGAGTACCCCACCGCCACCGACGGCGAGCTGCGCGACGCGCTCGCCCTGGCCGACGACGCGCAACGCGCCTGGGCCGCCCGGCCGGCAGCGGAGCGGGCCGATGTGCTGCGACGGGTCGCGGACCTCTACGAGGAGCGCAAGGACCAGCTCGCCGCCATCATCACCCGCGAGATGGGCAAGCCGGTCAAGCAGGCCCTCGGGGAGCTCCGCACCGTCGTGTCCATCTACCGCTACTACGCCGACCGGGGCGAGGGCTTCCTGGAGGCGGAGGAGCTGGACGTCGCGTCCGGCGGCCGGGCCGTCATCCGCAAGGAGGCGGTCGGCGCCCTGCTGGGGATCATGCCGTGGAACTTCCCGTACTACCAGGTGGCCCGGTTCGCCGCGCCGAACCTGATGCTGGGCAACGCGGTGCTGCTCAAGCACGCCCCGCAGTGCCCGGAGTCGGCGCTGGCGATGGAGCGGCTGTTCCTGGACGCGGGCCTGCCCCAGGGGGCGTACGTCAACATCTTCGCCACCAACGAGCAGGTCGAGACGCTGATCGGTGACGACCGGATCCACGGCGTCTCGCTGACGGGCTCGGAGCGGGCCGGCGCGGCCGTCGCGGAGATCGCGGGCCGCAACCTGAAGAAGGTCGTGCTGGAGCTGGGCGGCTCCGATCCGTATCTGATCCTCGGTGCGTCGAACATGGAGGAGGTGGTGAAGAACGCGCTGATCGGCCGGATGGGCAACGCGGGCCAGGCCTGTAACGCCGCCAAGCGCATCATCGCCCTGGACGAGCACTACGACGGCTTCTCGACCGCCTTCACCGAGGCGGTCCGGTCCATCAGGGTCGGCGACCCCACCGACCCGGGCACCTTCATGGGCCCCCTCTCGTCGGAGAAGGCGCTCGAGACCCTGGACGAGCAGGTCCAGGACGCGATCTCCAAGGGGGCCACGGTGCTGGCCGGCGGCAAGCGCATCGACCGCCCCGGCGCCTGGTACGAGCCCACCGTGCTCGCGGGCATCACCCCCGACATGCGGGCCTACAAGGAAGAGCTGTTCGGGCCGGTGGCCCTGCTGTTCAAGGTCGGCTCCGAGGAGGAGGCCGTCGACTTCGCCAACAACTCGCCCTACGGTCTCAGCGCTTCGATCCAGACCGACGACGACGCCCAGGCCGAGCGGGTGGCCCAGCGCCTGCAGACCGGCATGGTGTTCGTCGGCGCCCCGTCCGGCACCGCGGCGGAACTGCCGTTCGGCGGGGTCAAGCGGTCCGGTTTCGGCCGGGAGCTGGGCCGGTTCGGCATGGAGGAGTTCGCCAACCACAAGCTGGTCCGGCTGGTGCGCTGACATCCGGTACGGCGTTCTGCCGCCACCGGCCCCGCGTCCGTCGAGTACGCCATGCGGACCACGGGCGGCGAGCGCATCCTCAAGGCCACGCTCCACGACGGCCGTCTCCCCGCGCAGTGCGAACCGCTCGGCGGCAAGAGCGCCGATCCGGGAGTTCGTCGCGGTGTTCTGGGAGCACCGGATCGTCAACGGCGCCCTGTGCGTGCTGCTGGCGGCGGCGGCCCTGGTGGTGGGGGATGGGCTGGTAGCCCTCCTGGTGCGACGTATGACGTACGAGTACGGGGGCCTCCGGTCCGCCGAGCGGAGGCCCCCGTACGTGCGGGAGGGCGCTGCGGCGTCAGATGCCGCAGCTGGGCGCGGACCAGAAGCGGCCGCTGCCCCCGGCGACGTGGGTGTGGTCGTTGTGGCCCGGGTAGCCCGGGCCGAGGATCTCGGTGAAGCCGTGGTTGCGTGCTGCCTGGGCGAGGGCGCAGAAGCCCTGGGCCCCCGCGCCGAGGTCCGCCGCGTGTCCGTACAGGTGGCGGCTGTTGGCCGCGCCGCCGACGGCGCTGTTGCACGAGACGCTGCGGAAGCCGCCGTTGACGGTGATGGGCCGGTCACCCATCGCGTGCCGCATGGCCTGGAGCTTCCACATGGTCACCAGGGCGTTGGCGCGGGCGGTGGCGGCGCTGACCTTGCCCGCGGACCAGTCGGAGTTGCAGCGGTTCAGCTCGGCGTAGGTGAAGTTGACCGGGGTGCAGTCGTCGTCCTGCAGTTGGTAGATCTTGTTGAACGTCGCGGATCCGGCGATGCCGTCGGCGGCCAGCCCGTAAGCGGCCTGGAAACGCTGCACGGCCGCCTTCGTGGCCGGGCCGAACGCTCCGTCGATGGCGATCTGGTTTCCGGTGCCCGGGTAGCCCGCGACCCGGATCTGGAGCTGACGCACCGCTTCGCCGCTGGAGCCCTCCTGGAGGGTTCCGCTCCAGGTGTAGCAGGCGTCGGCCGTACCGACGTTTCCGGACGGTACGGAATCGGGGGCCGGTGTCGGGCTCGCGGAGGCGGCGGTGGTCGTCCCGCCGAACGCGAGGGCCGCGCCGGCGAGGGCCGAGAGGAGGAATCCGATGGGGCGTGATCGCATGGGGGTGCACCTCATTGTCGTCATGCTGGCCATGGGGATTCCGAGCCTCGGGCGCGGGCTGACGAGTGTCAAGGGCATGTCAACATGCTGCCAGAGGGAGGCGGGCCCAGCGGGGAGTCTTGCCCCCTGGCAGATGCGCTCGACGCCGTTGGCCAGGACAGGGCGAGGGCGATGCATCGGCCGTGGGCGCGGCTTCACGCGTCGCGTGGTTCCTCGAACGGCCCGAAACCCTCAGGCAGGGGGATGCCGAACCGCCGGCACAGCAAGGGCACATCGTGGCGATCGACCTCGCGGGCCGGGTATCCCGTATGGAAGCGCACCGCCCACTCGGCCGACTCGCACCGCACCGCGGTCCCGGCGATCGAACCGTCTCCGTCGAGTGCCTCTGCCGGAAAGGTATCGCCGTCCACCGCGGAGCCGTAATGCAGCGATCCGTCCGCGAGGCGCTCGTAGAGGTGCAGGTCGACCCGCAGTCGAACGCCGTCGTGCAGGACGAAGTTCCAGGGCCTGTCGCCGGGCCACGGGAAGATGCGGTCGACGCCGGCCTCCGCGAAGGCGGCGAACAACGGGTGAAGGTGTGCGGCCGGCGCCCACAGATCAAGGTCGGAGTGTTCTCTCGTCTGCGTCCCGAGCAGCGCGTCCACGCCCCAGCCGCCGCCCACGCACGCATCCACGCCATGGGCGCGGAACCGCTCCAGCAGGGCGAGTGCGTCCTTGGCCGGCATCGAGTAATGGCTCACCGTACGAAGGTAGGGCCGCCCCGAGCTGGTCTCCAGCGATTAACAGGGCTTCCCCCGGCCGTGCGAACGCCGACAGCGGGCCGCAGTTGAGACGATGATCAGCTCCGACTAGGGTCCGTGGCAGCCGTGTTCGATGCTGACCACATCGTCGTCATGCGGCTCAACAGCAGGGGAAGTGTACGGGGGAGTGAGGGTGCGCGCCGCGCGCCGTTTCCGGGTGACGTCCGGTAATTCGCCGATGAATGCGGCGAGTTCTTCCGTAATCAGTGACAGGAAGGGCGTGCGTTCGGCATGGCATCACCATCACCATCGCGGTCGACCTCCTCGAACGGCGAGGTGGAGACGCTCCCGTTCGCGGTGGGACTCGTCATATCGGTCGGCACGGGCTACGTGTGCGGGGAGTTCTTCGGCTTCCCGTGGTGGCTGCGCCTGATCGCTGTCGTGGTCACCGTCATGGCCCTGGAAGGCGCCAACCAGGCCGTGGGCCGCGCCCGCGCAAGGAAAAAGGCGCTGAGGGAACCTGGTCCAGAAGCAGATCAACGGTCGCTCCGCTCCTGACGTGGCGAAGCAAGCCGGCCCTCGTCCTGGAACTCGGCCGGGATCGGGTCTTCCCATGGATCGACCCCGCGACGCTCCCGTTCGTCGAACCAGCGATCCCGCTGGGACTCGGGGAGGCGCTGTCCGCACCACGGGCAGAAGTCGGTCCCGATCGTCGATGCGCCGCCGTCATGGATGATCAACCCGTACTCCTGGAACCTGGCGCTGAAGCGAATCAGCGCGTCCGGGCAGGTGAAGGGGGTGTCGTGCTGGTCGCAGTGCCAGTTCACCCGGGTCGTCATCACCTCGCAGCAGTGGTCGGTCATCGCCTCGGTTCCTCGTCGATCAGCCGGACCACGGAAGTAGATCACGATCCGGTCAGCGATTCAGGTCGGGGGCAACCGCCTCCGGGTGGCCGAGCGTTCGTTGCATCAGCACGGTGTCGATCCAGCGGTCGTGCTTGTAGCCGACGGCGGCCAGACGGCCCGCGTCGGTGAAGCCGTAACGGCGGTGCAGCGCGACGGAGGCGTCAGTTCCGGTGTCGGCGATGACGGCGATCATCTGCCGTACGTGAGCCCCGGCACAGGCGGTCAGCAGGGCTTCCAGCAGCGCTCCGCCGAGACCTCGGCCCGTGCGGTCGGGGGCGAGGTAGATCGAGTTCTCCACGGTGTGCCGGTAGGCGGGCTTGGGGCGCCAAGGGGCCGCGTACGCATAGCCGACGACTTCGCCGGACAACGCGGCGACCAGGAACGGCAGGCTACGAGCGGCGAGGTCGTCGAGGCGCTGGTGCCAGGCTGCCGCCGGCGGAGGGGTCTCCTCGAAGGTGATCACGGTGTGGCGGACGTAGTACGTGTAGATCTCAGCCACGGCGTCCAGGTCGGCCGGGGCCGCCGGGCGGATCACCGGCTCCTTGGCTGTCACACCGGGAGTGTAGGCCGGGCCCCCTGCCCGGACAGCGGGACGCCCCACCGTGCCTGCAGGCACGGTGGGGCGTAACCGGAGCGGTGGCGGCAGCGGTGCAGGTCAGGCGGTGGGGGCGAAGCCCCCGGGCTTGTC
>NZ_JBHXJG010000122.1:0-21276 GCF_042723425.1 Streptomyces sp. NPDC058375
TTCCGGTGCGGCGGCCCTCAGCCGTGGTCACATCCCTGCGCGGGACCTACAGAGCGTCCGTCAGCGGACGTCGCCCATGAGCTGCTTGACCTTGCCGCGGTACATGAAGATCGCGATACCGGCGGCGACGGCGAGCGTCGCCTCCAGCGCCACGACCCCGGTGCCGTTCAGTTCCACACCGGCCAGCGAGAGCAGACCCGTGGTGCAGTCACCGGCGGTGACGGCGAGGAACCAGACACCCATCATCTGGCTGGCGTACTTCTCCGGCGCCATCTTCGTCGTGACGGAGAGGCCGACCGGGGAGAGCGTCAGCTCGGCCACGGTCTGGATGAAGTAGATCGCGACCAGCCACATCGCGGCGGCCTTGTGGCCGTCGCCCGCGATGGTCAGCGGCATCAGGAAGACGAAGAACGAGGCGCCGACCAGCACGAGACCGGAGCTGAACTTCACGATCGTGCTCGGCTCCTTGCCGCGCCGGTTCAGGGCGAGCCAGAAGGCGGCGAAGACCGGTGCGAGCGCCATGATCAGGACCGGGTTGACCGACTGGTACCAGGAGACCGGGAAGTCCCAGCCGAAGACGCTGTTCTCGGCCGAGGACTCGGCGAAGATCGAGAGCGTCGAGCCGCCCTGGTCGTAGATCATCCAGAAGATGGCCGCGGCCACGAAGAACCAGATGTACCCGGTCATCTTCGACTGCTCGGCGGCGCTGAGCTCCTTGTCGCGCTTGATGCGCGTCAGGACCATGACCGGAATGACCAGGCCCGCGATGGTGATCGGGACCAGCAGCCAGTTCAGCGTGTAGACGCCGGTGACGACCGTGCCGATGTAGAAGACGGCGGCGACGCCCAGCCAGATCATCGACTTGCGGAGCGTGGCGGCGCGCTCGTCCTTGGAGAGCGGCTTCGGGACGACGAGGCTGCGCTCGTTCAGGTGGCGGGTGCCGAGGAGGAACTGGACCACGCCCAGGCCCATGCCGAGCGCGGCGAGGGCGAAGCCGAGGTGCCAGTTGACGTTCTCGCCGACGGTGCCGATCACCAGGGGAGCCGCGAAGGCGCCCATGTTGATGCCCATGTAGAAGATCGTGAAGCCACCGTCGCGGCGCGGGTCCTCCGGGCCGTCGTAGAGGTGCCCGACCATCGTGGAGATGTTGGACTTCAGCAGACCGGAGCCGATGGCCACCAGGCCGAGACCGGCGAAGAACGTGCCCTCGGAGGGCAGGGCCAGGGTCAGGTGGCCGAGCATGATGACGCCGCCCGCGATGGCGACGGTCTTGCGCGGGCCCCAGACCCGGTCGCCGAACCAGCCGCCGGGCATCGCGAGCAGGTACACCAGCGACAGGTAGACCGAGTAGATCGCGGTCGCCGTGCCGGCGTTCATGTCGAGCCCGCCGGGCGCGATCAGGTAGAGCGGAAGCAGTGCCCGCATGCCGTAGTAGCTGAAGCGCTCCCACATCTCCGTCATGAAGAGTGTGGCCAGGCCGCGGGGGTGGCCGAAGAAGGTCTTCTCGCCGGAACTGGGCGAGTCCTTCGTCAGGCTGGACGCCATGGTCGATCCTTGCTGGTCGGGACGCGCCGCCTCGTGAGCGGTACGCGCCCGGTGGGGGGCAGCCGGCACCGGCGCGGCGTACCCCGTCCCTCACGCCTGAGGGGGACGTGCTCCGTGCGGCCGGGCTCCTGGCGGAGGCTCGGCGGCGGAGCGGGGAAGAACCGCGTCGGGATCCACACCCGTCGCGCGTCCTCGCGCTCCGGGCCCGGCTCACAGGTCATTCACTCGGAAAAGGCCGGCGGGAACCGGCCCCGCACACAAAAGAGACCCTTGGCGCTCATGGCTGCCCAAAGGTCCTTGAGTAGTGCAACAGGCGTCGGGACACCATACGACACGACACGGCGGGATATGAAAGGACTTGAGACATGGATCACAGGTCCGGATGGAACCACGCTCCCATATTCAAAGGTCTCCGTCCTCTTTGTGGCGCTGACCCGCAGGTGCCGTCGTGGGCCTCACTCGGAGCACCCGGGCCGGACTACCATCAGTCCATGACCCGTGTACTGCTCGCCGAGGACGACGCATCCATCTCGGAGCCACTGGCCCGCGCACTGCGTCGGGAGGGTTACGAGGTCGAGGTCCGCCAGGACGGTCCGACCGCGCTCGACGCCGGACTCCAGGGCGGCATCGACCTGGTCGTCCTCGACCTGGGGCTGCCCGGGATGGACGGTCTGGAAGTCGCCCGCAGGCTCCGGGCCGGCGGCCACACCATCCCGATCCTGGTGCTGACGGCCCGCGCCGACGAGGTCGACACGGTCGTCGGCCTGGACGCGGGCGCCGACGACTACGTCACCAAGCCGTTCCGCCTCGCCGAGCTGCTCGCCCGGGTCCGCGCCCTGCTGCGCCGCGGCGCCTCCGAGCCCGTCCCGCAGCCCGCCACCCACGGCGTCAGGATCGACGTCGAGTCGCACCGGGCCTGGATGGGCGAGGAGGAACTCCAGCTCACCGCCAAGGAGTTCGACCTGCTGCGGGTCCTGGTCCGGGACGCCGGCCGGGTCGTCACCCGCGACCAGCTGATGCGCGAGGTCTGGGACACCACCTGGTGGTCCTCCACCAAGACCCTCGACATGCACATCTCCTGGCTGCGCAAGAAGCTCGGCGACGACGCCGCCAACCCCCGCTACATCGCCACCGTCCGGGGCGTCGGCTTCCGGTTCGAGAAGAGCTGACGTACGAAGCTCCCATGCGTCCTGAAGAGCCTTCCCCCGACCGGACGGGCCGGGTATGCGCCGCCGCCTGATCAACTCCACGCTCGCCGTGGTGCTCGTCGTCATCGCCGTCTTCGGCGTCTCGCTGGTGATCGTGGAGACGCGCACCATCAGCGCCAGCGCCCAGGAGAGCGTCGAGTCCGAGGCGCTCCGGCTGATCAGCGTGGTCGAGAGCCGGCTGCTGGGGGAGGAGGCGATCAACTCCGGCGTGCTGGCCGAGCAGATCGACCCGGCCCGGTTCGCGCTGATCGAGATCCCCGGCCGTGCCCCCATCTCCGTCGGCGAACGTCCCACCGGCAGTGTCCTGCGCGCCACCGAGACCGGGGAGGGGGGCGAGAAGGTCACCGTCGAGGAGTCCCGCTCGTCCGTCACCCGTGAGGTCGGGCGTACGCTCCTGATCATCGGTGCGGTGGCGCTGCTGGCGATCGTCTCGGCCGTGCTCCTCGCCGTACGCCAGGCCAACCGGCTCGCCTCTCCGCTCACCGACCTCGCCGAGACCGCCGAACGCCTCGGCTCCGGAGATCCCCGCCCGCGCCACAAGCGGTACGGGGTGCCCGAGCTGGACCGGGTCGCCGACGTCCTGGACTCCTCGGCCGAGC
Organism: Streptomyces sp. NPDC058375; assembly: GCF_042723425.1. NCBI lineage: Bacteria > Bacillati > Actinomycetota > Actinomycetes > Kitasatosporales > Streptomycetaceae > Streptomyces > Streptomyces sp. NPDC058375. Next base: position 3,353 of record NZ_JBHXJG010000122.1, read on the forward strand.
GGATCGCCCGGATGCTGACCGCCGAACGCCGCCTCGCCGCCGACGCCTCGCACCAACTCCGTACGCCGCTGACCGCGCTCTCCATGCGGATCGAGGAGATCTCCGTCACCGACGATCCCGAGACGGTCAAGGAGGAGGCGAACATCGCCCTCACCCAGGTCGAGCGCCTCACCGATGTCGTCGAACGGCTCCTGACGAACTCCCGCGACCCGCGCACCGGCTCCGCCGTCGTCTTCGACCTCGACGAGATCGTCAAACAGCAGATCGAGGAGTGGCGCCCGGCCTACCGCAGCGCCGGCCGTGCGCTGGTCTGCTCCGGCAAGCACGGGCTGCGGGCCGTGGGCACCCCGGGGGCGGTCGCCCAGGTCCTGGCGGCGCTGATCGAGAACTCCCTCATGCACGGCGGCGGCACCGTCGCCCTGCGCACCCGGGTCACCGGCAACCAGGTGGTCGTCGAGGTCACCGACGAGGGCCCCGGCGTCCCCGCCGAACTGGGCGCGCGGATCTTCGAGCGGACCATCAGCGGCCGCAACTCCACCGGCATCGGCCTGGCCGTCGCCCGCGACCTCGCGGAGGCGGACGGCGGTCGGCTGGAGCTGCTCCAGCAGCACCCGGCGGTCTTCGCACTCTTCCTCAGCCGCGTCCCGGTCGACCGCAGGACCCCTGAGCGCCCGGTGCGCTGAACAACGACCGAGCCGAGGCCTCAGTTCCGTACGGGATCGGGCTCTACGGTCTCCGTCGGCCGCCGCTGTTCCAGAAACCGATCCGCAGGGCGTGCGGCCTCCTCGGCGGAAGAGGGCTCGGCGGAAGAGGGCTCGGTGGGCGAGGGCTCGGCGGGAGAGGACTCGGTGGGCGAGGACTCGGTGGGGAGTGCCTTGAAGACCCAGGTCCGGTAGGACCAGAAGCGGAAGAGGGTCGCGATCCCGATCCCCAGGATCTTGAAGACGTTGCTCTGGACCGGGCTGTTCCAGTCGAAGCCGTACGTCGCCAGGTACAGGACACCGTTCTCGATCACCGCGCCCGCCGCGCTGAACAGCAGGAAGAGGGTCAGCTCGCGGGTCCGGCCGGTCTTGTCACGGTCCCGGTAGGTCCAGTACCGGAAGCCCACGTAGTTGCAGAGGATGGCGACGAAGGTCGCCAGCACGCTCGCCCGGACGACCTGGAGGTCGGTGGTGTGCCGGAGCAGGTTGAAGACGGCGATGTTGACCAGCAGCCCCACCAAACCGACCGCGCCGAACTTGGCGACCTCCCGGGCCAGCAGATCAAGCCGGGCCCGCAGTGCGCCCCGTTCGCTCATGGTGATCGCTCAGTCCGTCCGTTCGGTGGCGTCGACGCAACCACGTCAACTCCGCCATGCTAACCAGCCCGCCCGTGTGACGCCCGTGAGTCCGCAGGGGCTGCGGCGGTGCGGCCATCCGTACGGCCGTCCGGGAACCACCGGCGTGGCGGATACCCTGGAGACGTGACGTTCCCGGTAGTCGGCATGGTCGGCGGCGGTCAGCTCGCCCGCATGACCCACGAGGCGGGTATCCCCCTCGGCCTGAAATTCAAGCTGCTCAGTGACACTCCCCAGGACTCGGCGGCCCAGGTGGTGAGCGAGGTCGTCATCGGCGACTATCGCGACCTGGACACGCTGCGCGCCTTCGCGCAGGGCTGCGACGTGATCACCTTCGATCACGAGCATGTCCCGATCGAGCATCTGCGGGCCCTCGAAGCGGACGGCATCCCCGTGCGCCCCGGCCCCGATGCCCTGGTGCACGCCCAGGACAAGGGGGTGATGCGCGCCAGGCTCACGGAGATCGGCGCCCCCTGCCCCCGTAACCGCATCGTGAGTGACCCGGCCGACGCCGCCGCGTTCGCCGAGGAGATCGGGGGCTTCCCCGTCATCCTCAAGACCGTGCGCGGCGGCTACGACGGCAAGGGCGTGTGGGTGGTCCGCTCCGAGGCGGACGCGGCCGACCCGTTCCGCGCCGGGGTTCCGGTCCTCGCGGAGGAGAAGGTCGACTTCGTACGGGAGCTGGCGGCGAACATCGTCCGCTCGCCGCACGGCCAGGCCGTCGCCTACCCGGTCGTCGAGTCGATCCAGGTCGACGGCGTCTGCGACACGGTGATCGCCCCGGCGCCCGACCTGTCCGAGGAGCTGGCCGGCGAGGCCCAACAGCTCGCGCTGCGCATCGCCGCCGAGCTGGACGTCGTCGGCCACCTCGCGGTCGAGCTGTTCGAGACCCGCGGACCCGACGGGAAGCCCGGCATCCTGGTCAACGAGCTGGCGATGCGCCCGCACAACTCCGGCCACTGGACCCAGGACGGCGCGATCACCTCGCAGTTCGCCAACCACGTACGGGCGGTCCTCGACCTCCCGCTCGGCGACCCGCGCCCGCGCGCCCCCTGGACGGTCATGTGCAACGTCCTGGGCGGCGACTACCCGGACATGTACCAGGCGTACCTGCACTGCATGGCCCGCGACCCGCAGCTCAAGATCCACATGTACGGCAAGGACGTGAAGCCCGGCCGCAAGGTCGGCCACGTCAACACCTACGGCGACGATCTGGCGGACGTGCGGGAGCGCGCCCGGCACGCGGCCGACTACCTGCGAGGAACGATCACCGAATGACTTCCCCCTCCGCACCGGCGCCCGTGATCGGCATTGTGATGGGCTCGGACTCCGACTGGCCCGTCATGGAGGCGGCGGCCAAGGCGCTCGACGAGTTCGAGATCCCGTACGAGGTCGACGTCGTCTCCGCCCACCGCATGCCGCGCGAGATGATCGCGTACGGCGAGGAGGCCGCAGGCCGCGGCCTGAAGGCGATCATCGCAGGCGCGGGCGGAGCGGCCCACCTGCCCGGGATGCTGGCCTCGGTCACCCCGCTGCCGGTCATCGGCGTGCCGGTGCCGCTGAAGTACCTGGACGGCATGGACAGCCTGCTCTCCATCGTCCAGATGCCCGCCGGGGTTCCCGTCGCCACGGTCTCGGTCGGCGGCGCGCGCAACGCGGGCCTGCTGGCCGCCCGGATCCTGGCCGCGTCCGACCCGGTCCTCCAGGAGCGGATGCAGGAGTTCCTCTCGGAGCTGAACGCCCAGGCCACGGAGAAGGGCAAGCGCCTGCGCTCCAAGGTCCAGGGCTCCGACTCCTTCGGCTTCGGAAAGTAGGGGCCGGCCGATGGACTACGTGCGGCGCGCCCGCGAGCTCCTCGCCGCCCACCCCGTCGTCGACGGTCACAACGACCTCCCCTGGGCCCTGCGCGAACAGGTCGGCTACGACCTCGACGCGCGGGACATCGCCGCCGACCAGCGCGGCCTGCTCCACACCGACCTGAACCGGCTGCGGGCCGGCGGGGTCGGCGGCCAGTTCTGGTCGGTGTACGTCCGCACCGACCTGACCGGCGACGCGGCGGTCAGCGCCACCCTGGAGCAGATCGACGTCGTCGGCGAGCTGATCGCCCGCTACCCGACGTACCTGCGCCGGGCGCTCACCGCCGACGACCTGGAGAAGGCCCGCGCCGAGGGCCGGATCGCCTCCCTGATGGGCGCCGAGGGCGGCCACTCCATCAACAACTCGCTGGGCACCCTGCGCGCCCTGTACGACCTGGGCGTCCGCTACATGACGCTCACCCACAACGACAACATCGACTGGGCCGACAGCGCGACGGACCTGCCGCGCCTCGGCGGGCTCTCCGCCTTCGGCCACGAGGTCGTCCGCGAGATGAACCGCATCGGCATGCTGGTCGACCTGAGCCACGTGGCCGACGGCGTCATGCGCGACGCGCTCGCCACCAGCACCGCGCCGGTGATCTTCTCGCACTCCTCGGCCCGCGCCGTCTGCGACCACCCGCGCAACATCCCCGACGACGTGCTGGCGGCCCTCCCGGCCAACGGCGGTGTAGCGATGGCGACGTTCGTCCCGAAGTTCGTGCTCCCCGAGGCCGTCGCCTGGACCCTGGCCGCCGACCGCAACATGCGCGAGCACGGGCTGCACCACCTCGACACCACCCCGGTCGCGATGCGCATCCACGAGGACTTCGAGGCGGCCCACCCGCGCCCCGAGGCCACCGCGTCGACCATCGCGGACCACCTCGACCACATGCGCGAGGTCGCGGGCGTCGACCACATCGGCATCGGCGGCGACTACGACGGCACGGCGTTCACCCCGCGCGGCCTGGAAGACGTCTCCGGCTACCCGAACCTGATCGCCGAGCTGCTGCGACGCAACTGGTCCGAGGGCGACCTCGCCAAGCTGACCTGGCAGAACTCCGTACGCGTCCTGCGCGACGCGGAGGCCGTGGCCCGCGACGAGCAGAGCGGGCGCGGCCCGTCCCACGCCACGATCACGGAGCTGGACGGGCAGCGGACGCGCTGACCCGTGCACGCCCTCTGACGACACGGAAGATTCGGGCAATCATCCCCATATCTGGCGCAACCTCGTGTTAGGGATAGCGGCAGGAAATCCCCTCAACAGGAGGTACGCAGCGATGCGCACGAATCTTCTCCGCAGCACGACCGCGCTCGGTGCCGCGGCCGTGCTGGCCATCGGCGGCGCGGGCGTGGCCGCCGCCGACGGTGTGGGTAACGCGGGCATCGGGAACAAGGGCGTCGGCAACGCGGGCATCGAGAACATGGGCCTGGGCAACGCGGGCGGCTTCAACGGTGGCATCGGCAACGCCGGCCTCGGCAACTGGGGCTGGGGCAACGCCGGTATCGGCAACACGGGCATCGGCAGCCACGGCCACGGCAACTCGGGCCTCGGCAGCTCCGGCATCGGCAACACCGGCGTGGGCAGCTCCGGCATCGGCAACACCGGCGTGGGCAGCTCCGGCATCGGCAATTGAATCGCCTCACGCGCCCGGCCGACACCGGCCAGGCACCCCCGGGCCGGCCGCCCGCTCCATCAGCGGCCGGCCCGCGTGCGTGGGGCCCGGGCGGCTTCAGGCGCCCGAGAGGCATCAGCCGCCCGAGAGGTACCAGGCGCGGGAGCGGACCTCGGGTGCCGGAGCGGACCTCGGGTGCCGGAGCGGACCTCGGACGCCTGAGCGGCTTCAGGGACGCTCCGCCGCCTCCGCGAACGGTCCCCCCGGACCGAAGGCCAGCGCCCCGAAGCGCTCGCCGATGCGGCGGTGGGCGGCGGCGCACGGGTGGAGCCGGTCGGGCAGCGGCAGCTCGGCGTGGTCGGCCTCGCCGTACAGGGCCAGGCCGTCCAGGTGGAAGAGATACGGGTCCGACGCCGCCCGCTCCGCCACGATCCGGGCCAGCTCCTCCCGTACGACGCGCAGCGTCAGCTTCCCGCGAGCCGCGTCGGCGGGGTCGCCCAGGGCGGTGAACCCGACCTGCCCGCCGGAGATGTCCGGGGCGGCGGGCCCGGGAGTGTCCTCCTGTACGGGGCAGAGGATGGGCGAGACGACGAGCAGCGGCGTGGTGGGGTGCCCGTCGCGGACGGTGTCGAGGAACCCGTGCACGGCCGGACCGAAGTCGCTCAGCCGCATCGCATCGCGGTTGACGAGGTTGATGCCGATCTTGACGCTGATCAGATCGGCGGGGGTGTCCCGCAGGGTGCACGCGGTGAACGGGTCGAGGAGCGCGCTGCCCGCCAGCGAGACGTTGACCAGCTCCACGCCCCCCGCCGCGGCGGCCAGGGCGGGCCAGGCGGTCGCCGAGCTGTCGGCCGATGAACCCTGGCTGATGGAGCTGCCGTGGTGCAGCCAGACCGGCCGGCCGCCCGGCTCCGGGGCTGCCACGGGCGCGTCGGTGCGCAGCGCGATCAGCTCGGTGGTCTCGGTGTACGGCAGCCAGATCTCGACGGTCTTCTCCCGCGCGGGCAGCCCGGTGAAGGACACCGCCCCGACGCTGCCGGGGAACAGCTCCCGTGACCCGTCGGACAGGTCGACCATCAGCACGTTGCCGCCGCTCGCCGAGGCCCGGCCGGCCGGCTCCCCGTCGACGTACAGGTCGTACGCGCCGTCCGGGCGGGGCGGGACGCCCCGGTGGGCCATCACCGTGCGCAGGACGTCCAGCTCCACGGCGGTGGCCCGGGTGCGGAAGACCACGCGGACGCCCGAGGGTTCCGACTCCGCCTGCGCCACCTGCTCGTCGCCGCCGAATTGGGCGCGGGCCGGGGCGGGCAGTCGATGGGGGAGGAGGCCGCCGCGCTCGGTGCGCTCCAGTTCGAGCGCGCCGCGCAGCAGGTCGTCGGTGAGGGGGGTGGTGATCCAGTCGCGCGAGTGGTCCATGTGCTCAGCCTGTCCGCCGGAGGCGGGGCCGAAGCCGTACGACCGCTGTCGGACGGATATCGGGGCGAAGCCAGGGGGTGTCTAGGCCTTAGGGCGGCCCATCGCCCGGTACGTCCACCCGGCCTCGCGCCACACCGCGCTGTCCAGGGCGTTGCGCCCGTCCAGGATGATCCGGCGGGAGACGGCCTCACCCAGCTCCGCTGGGTCCAGCTCGCGGAACTCGCGCCACTCCGTCAGGTGCAGCACCACATCCGCGCCGCGCACGGCCTCCAGCGCGGAGTCGGCGTAACCGAGGGTCGGGAAGAGCCGCCGGGCGTTGGCCATCCCCTTCGGGTCGAACACGGTCACCTGACCGCCCTGGAGGTGGATCTGCCCGGCGACGTTGAGCGCGGGGGAGTCGCGTACGTCGTCGGAGTCGGGCTTGAACGCGGCGCCCAGGACGCCCACCCGCTTACCGAGGAACGAACCGCCGCCGACGGCCTCCCGGGCCAGCTCCACCATGTGGCCGCGGCGGCGCATGTTGATGGAGTCGACCTCGCGGAGGAAGGTGAGGGCCTGGTCCGCGCCCAGCTCGCCCGCGCGGGCCATGAAGGCGCGGATGTCCTTGGGCAGGCAACCGCCGCCGAAGCCGATGCCGGCCCGCAGGAACTTCTTCCCGATCCGCTCGTCGTGCCCGATGGCCTCGGCGAGCTTCACGACGTCGCCGTCGGCGGCCTCGCAGACCTCGGCCATGGCGTTGATGAAGGAGATCTTGGTGGCGAGGAAGGAGTTGGCGGAGGTTTTCACCAGCTCGGCGGTCGGGAAGTCGGTGACGACGAACGGCGAGCCTTCGGCGACCGGCACGGCGTACACCTCGCGCAGCAGCTTCTCGGCGGTCTCGCTGCGGACGCCCACCACGATCCGGTCGGGATGCAGCGTGTCCTTGACGGCGAAGCCCTCGCGGAGGAACTCCGGGTTCCAGGCCAGCTCGGCCCCGGCCCCCACCGGAGCCAGCTCGGCGAGCCGGTCGGCGAGACGGGCGGCGGAGCCCACGGGGACGGTCGACTTGCCGACGACCAGGGCGGGCCGGGTCAGATGCGGGGCGAGCGCGTCGAAGGCGCTGTCCACATAGCTCATGTCGCATGCGTACTCGCCGTGCTTCTGCGGCGTGTTCACACAGACGAAGTGGACGTCGCCGAACTCCGCGACCTCCTCCCAGGAGGTGGTGAAGCGCAGCCGCCCGGTGGACCCCGCGATGCCGGCCACATGCCGCTGGAGCATTTCCTCCAGCCCCGGCTCGTACATCGGCACGCGCCCGCTGGACAGCAGCTCGATCTTCTCCGGCACGATGTCCAGCCCCAGGACCTCGAAGCCCAGCTCGGCCATGGCCGCGGCATGGGTGGCGCCGAGATAGCCGGTGCCGATCACAGTGATCCTGAGGGCCATGGAGTGCTCCTGGGAGGTACGGACGGACGTGCGGACCGAGCATAGTCGGGGACCGGCAGCCCGGAATTCACCGCTCCATCTGCGTGGAAGGCCCCCTATGTCCCACCCCTGTCGGCAAGCTCACGTACGCGGTACGTATGCCGTCGGACGGTCGGCGCACTAAAATTGAGTTACTTAACGGTAGTTAGCATCTGGGGAGTGAGCGTCTTGGCGGGTTCGACCGATTTCGACCTGTACCGTCCGGCCGAGGAGCACGACATGCTCCGGGAGACCATCCGCGCGCTCGCCGAGACGAAGATCGCCCCCTTCGCCGCCGCGGTCGACGAGGAGGCCCGCTTCCCGCAGGAGGCGCTGGACGCCCTGGTCGCCTCGGACCTGCACGCCGTCCACGTCCCGGAGGAGTACGGCGGGGCCGGCGCCGACGCGCTCGCCACGGTCATCGTGATCGAGGAGGTGGCCCGCGCCTGCGCCTCCTCCTCCCTGATCCCGGCGGTCAACAAGCTCGGCTCGCTCCCGGTGATCCTCTCCGGCTCCGAAGAGCTGAAGCGGAAATACCTGGGTCCGCTGGCCAAGGGCGACGCGATGTTCTCGTACGCCCTCTCCGAGCCGGACGCCGGCTCGGACGCGGCGGGCATGAAGACGAAGGCCGTGCGCGACGGCGACTTCTGGGTCCTCAACGGCGTGAAGCGCTGGATCACCAACGCGGGCGTCTCCGAGTTCTACACGGTCATGGCCGTCACCGACCCGACCAAGCGCTCCAAGGGCATCTCGGCGTTCGTCGTCGAGAAGTCCGACGAGGGCGTCTCCTTCGGCGCCCCGGAGAAGAAGCTCGGCATCAAGGGCTCCCCGACCCGCGAGGTCTACCTCGACAACGTCCGCATCCCCGCGGACCGCATGATCGGCGAGGAGGGCACGGGCTTCGCCACCGCGATGAAGACCCTGGACCACACCCGCATCACGATCGCGGCCCAGGCCCTCGGCATCGCCCAGGGCGCGCTGGACTACGCGAAGGGGTACGTCCAGGAGCGCAAGCAGTTCGGCAAGCCGATCGCGGACTTCCAGGGCATCCAGTTCATGCTCGCCGACATGGCGATGAAGCTGGAGGCGGCGCGTCAGCTCACGTACGCGGCGGCGGCCAAGTCCGAGCGCGTTGCCGCCGGAGGTGGAGAAGGAGACCTCACCTTCCAGGGCGCGGCGGCCAAGTGCTTCGCCTCGGACGTCGCGATGGAGGTCACCACGGACGCCGTCCAGCTGCTCGGCGGCTACGGCTACACGCGGGACTACCCGGTCGAGCGGATGATGCGCGACGCCAAGATCACCCAGATCTACGAGGGCACGAACCAGGTCCAGCGCATCGTGATGGCCAGGAACCTGCCGTAACGCCTTCTGCGCAGCGCTGCTTACTACGGCCCCCGGTGATCCTGCCGGGGGCCGTTCGCATGCGCGAGGGCCGGGTGAATCACGAGGTCAGGGAGCCGTAGAGCGGACCAGCATCGTGCCCACGGCCCGGCCTTCCGGTGGATCGACGAGGGACGCCGACGCCGCGGTGAAGCCGTGGCCCGTCAGGATCTGCTCCCACTCACCCGGGGAGTGATCGTGCCGCATTCCCGATGAGCCGGGTTGCGGGCTCTGACCGCCTGGAGGCAGGTGCGAAAAGGCCAGAACGCCGCCTGACGTCATGCGGGATCGAATCAGCGGTAGCAGGGTGTGCGGATCGACGAACCACACGGCACCAAAGATGGAGAGCACGACGTCAAACATCTCGTCCGTCTCGGTCAGGAATGCCGTCACCTCTGCGGTGCGAAACTCAAGACCGGCCAGGCCAGCCCAACGCTCCTTCGCGACCGTTTCGCGGGCAGGTGCAACGTCCACTCCCAGGCCCGTCGCACCGAGCGTGACCAGGTGCGCCAGGTTGCTCCCGCTGCCTGAGCCGAGTTCCAGCACCCGACGTCCGGCGACGGGTCCTAGAACGCTCTCGTTCGGTCCGTGATCGGCGTACTGAGTCCAGTTCAACCACGTAGTCTCGCCCGTGGCGTTCACTGCCCTGCGCGGCTTGCTTCCGACCGCGTATTTGTCCCAGGACTCAGCCAATGACATGCGGTGATCCTTTCCAGCAGAAGGGGCCTACTCCCAACGTACGGGGTAGGCCCCAACTCAACGGCTACGCAGTTCTACTTGGGTGAGTCGTGGCACCCGGCGTGGCACTGGTTGCAGTCGGCTGCACTCTCCATGCCCCACAGGTCGGGGTCGATCTCGAACCCGGCCGCCTTGACGGCCTTGATCGTCTGCTCCAGGACCAGCGGGCCGCCGGTCCTGGAGTCGTGCCCGTCCCGCGTCGCCTCGTCGTCGCTGAGACGTTGGACCCCGGCCCTCGTTCCCGGAAGCTCGGGAACGTGGTGGATGTACCGGCCGAAGTGCCGGTTGGTGAAGTGGTGATAGGGGATCGAGTCCAGCATGAACGAGTGCCACGCCTCGTCCACCTGCTCGGACGGACCCATGAGAAGGTCCGGGTTCTCGCCGCACGTGACCAGGTAGGCGATGGCCTGCCCGAACTTGGCCTCCGCGAGTTCGCGGGTGTTCTCCGGGTTCCGGAGGAGGAGGGTGACCTCCCGCTCCCACACGTCCGGCGTGACGTACGTCTTCGGGTCGCGGATCACTACTGCCGTACTCATGCTGGCCTACCTCCACGTAGTTGGATGTCCGACGTGCTCCGTTCATGCCACCCGCCTCTGCACCTCGGGCACAGGCACGGGGGCATAACGCCAGTCGCGAGGGGCGCTCCGCCCTCACCCTCATACAGGGTTCGCGACTCGGTCTGCGTACCGTCGGCTCTCACCTTGTAGGCGCTGATGCGGATGGACATGTCGACCATGCTCCGGATTAACCTCGACCATTGCGGCGACGTTCGAGACGACCCTCCGGCGTCATCTCGACGTCGTTCCGAGGGCGTCAAACCGGTGTCATTGGAGGTCCCGCGTCGCTAGCCTCGGACCATGACGACTACGGCCGAGCGCGAGCGAGTTCCCAACGACGTCCTGACCTCCGTACGCAAGTCGATGAATCTCAGCCAAGACGAGTTCGCCCAGGGATTACGTGGGGCGGGGGAAGAGCTGGGCGAACCGAACGATGCCTCCAAGCGACTTGTGCAGCGTTGGGAGTCCGGGATGACCAGGACGTGCCGCCCGCTGTACGCGCGAGCGCTGAAACAGTTCACTGGCCGCGCTCCCGAGTCACTAGGCTTTGCGATCCCCATGACACGCGTCCACTCAGACGGCGCAGGAGGCCACGATATGGAAGCTAGGGAAGTCGGCACGACCAGTGCCGTCACAAGTCCGGAGCCGGAGACGCAGGGAGAGTACGCAGGTATCTGGCTGTCTCGGTACGAGTTCTACTCGTCCAGCCGTGACGAGACTTTCGACTGCAAGCACCATGTCGTCATCGTCCAGCACGGCAACAGGCTGACAGCCCAGAGCCTGCCCGGGGCGTCGACCAACCCGGACAGCCCCCTGTCTTTGGACCTGACCGTGGACCGGAACATCATCACAGGCACGTGGACGGAACAGACGGCGTTGGACGGCTACTACCACGGTGCCCGCTACCACGGTGCTGTTCAGCTACTGATCGAGCCGACGGGTCGCCGTATGGCAGGCAAGTGGGTGGGGTTCGGGAAAGACTTCGACGTGAACAGTGGGCCCTGGGAGCTGCGCCTACTCGACCGCTCCACCGGACGGGCCAGCGTCGAAAGGTACTCGGCTTCCCCAGAGTGAGCGCCAGGTTGGTCACGTTCCTCGTGCGTGAGGGCACCGCTTCTGGACTGATCCTGGGGGAACCCTGGGCGGCCCCCTCACTTTCAGTGTGTTCTGGCAGGCCAGGTCGATGTATGCCGTAGAGCACCCAGATCTACGAGGGCACGAACCAGGTCCAGCGCATCGTGATGGCCAGGAACCTGCCGTAACGCCTTCTGCGCAGCGCTGCTTACTACGGCCCCCGGTAACACTGCCGGGAGCCGTCGCGTCGTCGGTATCCGTGCTGGTCCGCCGGCACGCGGGAATTAAGGATTTCGGGAACTCAGGGGGCGAGTGGATCCCTCCCGGCATCGCCGTCGTCGAGTGAGTCCGGGTCGTGGAAGACGATCTCCGCGCGGACGGGCTGGTCGGTCGCGGGCGGCTTGGACCACGCAAGGCGGATTTTCATCGGCTTGAAGCCGTGCGGACCGCTGCCCCGCAAACGGGCCAGCGTCACTCCGTCCTCGCTGGGGAGGAGGATGACCGACAGAATCAGTGCGGCCACCGCGAGAGCGGCGGGCACGAGGGTCCGGGATTCGGTCCCCGAGTCGCTGCTGATCACCCTCGCCGTGATCACGATGAGCACCGCGAGTGCGGCCGTCGCGACGAGCCCGAGGGCAAGCCATACCCGCTGGCGCGCCTTGGCGCGTGCCCGACTGCGCAGCCGGAAGCCGACCATGTCACCACAGGTGGCGCACCGCAAATACCCGGTCCGGACACCCTCGGGCGGCCGGTCGACCCAGGCGGTCTGGATCCGGTAGTAGTGGTAGGTGGCCGATCCACGGTGCTCGGTGTGCGTCATATGGATCAGCCGCATTCCGACCCTGGGCCCGATCTGCTGCACTCCGTCCTCCGCTCGCCGTGAGCATCCTCGGTCCGACCAAGGTACGGCTGAACTGGGCTGCCTGCCCAGGAAGTTCGGCTGCCTCTAGGGTGGAGCAATGATCATCTGGCTGAACGGAACCTTCGGCGCGGGCAAGACCACCACCGCGAAGGAGGTGACCTCGCTCCTGCCGGACTCCCGGCTCTTCGACACCGAGAAGGTCGGCGAGATGCTCTGGCACGTTCTCGGCGTCCCGGAGAAGGACTTCCAGGACTTCCCGCCCTGGCGGGGCCTGGTCGTGGAGACGGCGCGGCAGGTGCTCGACCACGTGGGCGGCACGCTGGTGGTTACGCAGACCGTCCTGGTCGAGGCATATTGGCGGGAGATCCACGACGGCCTGGCCCGGGCCGGTATCCCCGTGCACCACTTCCTGCTCCACACCGACCGGGACACCCTCGTCAAGCGCATCGAGACCGACACCAAGCCCGAGAGCGCCGGTGCCAAGCAGTGGCGCCTGGACCACCTCACCGACTACGAGCAGGCGCTTCCCTGGCTCCGCCGGGAGGCTCAGGTGGTCGACACCACCGGTGTCCTGCCCGCCGAGGCGGCGGAGACCGTCCTGCGAGGGGTACGCACCGGCTGACCGGCCCGACGCGTCAGCGGACGACGTCGAACACGTTCTTCTGGATGCCGTTCGCGTACGCCTCGTGCTCGACCAGCTTCAGCTTCTGCTGGTCCTTGTCGGTCGCGCTGAACAGCCGCTTGCCCGCGCCGAGCAGGAGCGGGAAGACGAGCAGGTGGTACCGGTCGATCAGGTCGGCGTCGGCGAGATTCCGGTTCAGCTCGGTGCTGCCGTGCACGATGATCGGGCCGCCCTCGGTTTCCTTCAGCGCGGCGACCTCGTCCAGCGACCGCAGGATGGTGGTCTCACCCCAGTCGGACACCAGGTCGCCGTCGGTCAGCTTGGTGGAGACGACGTACTTCGGCATCGCCTTGTACCCGGTGAACTCCTCCATGCCCGGCCACACCGGGCTGAACGCCTCGTAGCTGGCCCGGCCCAGCAGCAGGGCCGCGGCCTCGTCCTGTTCCCGGCTCTTGAGCTCGTACGCCTCCGGCAGGAACTCGATGTCCTTGAACGTCCACCCCGAGTTCCGGTAGCCGGGCTCGCCGCCCGGGGCCTCCATGACACCGTCGAGCGAAACGAAGGCGGTACTGATCAGGGTGCGCATCGGGGTCTCCTGAGTATCTCGTACGGGCATCTCGTGGGGCACCCACTCTTACGGATGTACTGACCGCGCACCCCACCGAAACTCATCGGTCCAGCCAGGCCCATCCGTCCGGACCACGGCCGGTAGCCTCCCTCCCCATGACCGAACTCGACAGGCTGACCGCCCTCTTCAGCGCCCTGGGGGCGGATGCCGACGCCCGGGACTGGGCCGAGTCCGAGGCGGAGGAGGGGCTGCCGCAGCTCGCCCGCTACCGCCTCCTGCGGACGGTCTGGCAGGACGTCGACGCCTGGGGCACGGCCGCCCGGCAGTGGGTGGACGCCTACCGGACGGACGGGGCGGCGGCCGACGCCGTCGACCGGGCCCTCACGGCCGGGCTCACCCCCGAGGACCTCGGCGCGCTGGCCCGCGAGGTCGCGAGGGAGACCGCGTTCGGGGTGCTGCACGCCTTGGCGGACCCGGCGGACGGGTCGCTCCCCGCCGACGTCGAGGAGCAGTTGCCCGGCTGGCGGCTCGCAGAGCTGGACGCGGCCGGCGCACCGACCGGCCGCCATCTCGACGCCCTCCACGAGGACTTCGCCGAACTCGAACCGAAGGGGATCGCGCCATGACCGACGCGAAGGACGCACCCGCCATGACCGACGTGGCCCCCGCACCCACCCCCTTCGACCGCGCGCCGAGCGGCGCATCTGGTCCGGCAAGGCCGAGCCGTACGCCCGTACCTACGCCCGGCTCTGCGCCCACCCGGTGGCCGCCCTCCTCGACGCCGCCGAGGTCGGGCCCGGCAGCCGCGTCCTCGACGTGGGCTGCGGCAGCGGGACCGTCAGCGCGGCGGCGGTCGCGCGCGGGGCGTCCGTGTACGCGGCCGACGCCGAACCCGGCATGGCGGAGGCGACCCGCCGGGCCGTGCCGACCGCCGACGTACGTGTAGCGCACCTCCCGGAACTGCCGTACGAGGACGACACGTTCGACGCCGCCATCGGCAACTTCGTCCTCAACCACGTGGGCCGCCCCCGCGAAGCCCTGACCGAACTGCGCCGCATCACCCGCCCCGGCGGCCGAGTAGCGGTCACCATCTGGCGTTCGCCCGGAGCCCCCGGCCAGACCCTGCGGTGGGCAGACCCTAGACACGTTTGATGACCCAGGCCAGGGCCAGCCACGGTGTGCAGGCGGCCGCGAAGGACAGGAGCCAGCCCGCCCAGGTGGGCGTCAAGAAGAACGCGCCGGGCAGCAGGAGGAGCACACCGACACAGAGCACCAGCACCGCCACCCCGTGGACGTCACCCCGGAACCTCCGGGCGCGGTGGACCCCGGCGCGGTCGTAGATCCCGCAGCCGAATGCGGCCACGAACAGGGCCACGGCCCAGATCCACAGGAGTGCCATGCCGCCGCTGAGGAGGCCGGTGTCGTGATACCGCCCGCCGAGCCCGGTGCGGCCCGGGGCGTACAAAATGCTCACCGTGTCACCCTCGGCCGGCACCCCGAGAGTCCTCGCGCCCGGGACGGTGAGGCTGCGGGGGCCGTCGTCGAACCGCAGGGTCACGACGACGTCGGCCGCGTACTCGTCGACGTCGTTCACGTTCACGCCGGTCAGCCGTGGTTCGCTCACCGTCCTGTCGATGGGGACCTCCTGGACGTCCCCTCCGGCGGCGTACACCTCCGATGCCCAACGCCCCTGCTCCCCGTCCGGGCCGACCGCCTGGACCAGCGCCGCACCACTCGCCAGCGGGAGCAGGACCGCGACCAGGAGGGGCAGGCCCCGCGAGGGACGCCGCTCCGGCCGTGCGGGCTTGTCCAGATCGACCGCGGCCGCGCTCCGTGAGCGCACGGAGACCGTCATCCACACCAGTACGCACAACAGCGAGCAGCCGAACAGCCCGAGCCGCAGATCCCGTGCGTCCACCCGGGGAGGCAAGGGCAGGATGGCCGCGATCAGCGTGGCGCTCACCGCCACCATCACCAGCATCCCGGTCACCCGCGTGCTCACCGACGAATCTCGCGGCGATCGTGTGCGCAAGGCCCCACGCTCCTCCCCCCGGAGCCCCCGCGTGGTCAGCACCCGTCGGCCTCGGACGCTCCCGCGTCCGGGTGGGCCGAGCGTAGCGGGTTCGTACGGACATCCGTCAGGTGTTTGTCCACGCTAGGCCGCCTCCCAGTGCTGGGCCCGGCAGTCGCGGCAGTGGCCCGGGTGGTGCGAGCGGAAGGCCCGGTCGCAGTCCTCGCAGGTCTGGAACGGGGTCACCGGCGCACGGCGAGGTGGCGCGAGGGCGTGGAGGCCGGGGAGCGGCGGCGGCAGGAGGACCGTGAGGCGGTGCCTGAGAAGCCTCGCCGGGTGCTTCAGCGGGTGCGGGAGGTCGGCCGTGAGGGTGTGCCGGATCGCGTCGGTGGTCGCGTCGCGTTCGAGCCAGGCGGCCACCCCGGGGGTCAGCTCCTCGACGTCCTCTTCCGAAAGCACCAGCTCTTCCGCGTGACGCCGCAGGTCGGCGAGGAGCGCGGAGGAGGCCTGCCGAAGCTCCGGAGTGAGCACGTGGGGGTGGGGGAGCGGCCGGCGTGGCTGCTTGGGTGCGGTCCGCGACGGTAAGCGGACCGGGGCGTACGGTGCTTCCGGCGCGGGGATGGGCTCCGGTACGGGGCGGGGTTCCGGTACGGGGGTGGGCTCGGGTACGCGGATGGGCTCCGGTACGGCGGGGGGCTCCCGCACCGGTGTCGGCTCCGGTACGCGGATGTGTTCCGGTACGAGGGTGGGCGCGGGCCCAGGGTTGCGTACCTCGGGGCCCACCACGGGCACGGCAGGCACCACGGGCACGGCAGGCACCACGGGTACAGCACGCACAGCAGGCATCACGGGCGCCGCCCCCGGCTGGTTGCAGAACACCGTGCGGGTGGCCACCCGGCCCCTCGTGAGCCTCACGCGGGTGCGGTGCAGGTAGCCGTGGGCCTCCAACTCGCGCAGGGCGGAGGCGATCTTCACCTCGCCTTCGGGGAAGCGGGCCGCGAGCGTCTTGATGCCGACCTCCGCTCCGGCGGGCAGCGACTGGATGTGGACGCCGACCCCGATCGCGACGAGGGACAGCTCCGCGTGCTGGGCGAGGTGGTTGCCGACGACCGTGAACCGGCTCGTGTGCGGGATCACGGCGTGAAGGACGCCGGACGGCGGGACGGGCCCGGGAATTCCGGCCAGGGCATGGGTCAGGGCGATATCGTGCTGGGTATCCATCGGGAAGGTCTCTGCTTCCTTGGTGGTCAGGTCCTCGCTCGGGATTGCCGTCCCGGCGGGGGCCGTCTCATGTCTGGGTGTTGGTCAGCGTGAGCATATGCCTGCCAACCCGGCCAAAATCCAGCTCAGTTCATGAATCTCACCCGCGCGAGTGACGAGCCCTCCCGCAGCTGACCACCGGGATCAGGTGGGGTGGGTGGGGTTATTTCTCTTGGTTCTTTAAGTAGTTGATGTCGTGGCCCACCAAGTCGCGGTCGGGCACGATCCGGTGGACCCGCACCGGGTCGTGACGCGCCCCGACCCGGGTGTGAGCAGCGATTTCGGGTGGATTTCCAGGGATCCGCCCTTCGGTCCGGCTCGCCGTTCTTACGCTGCCCACCATGGCTGCTGAAGACGAAGACGTATCCGAGCCCGATCTCGGCCTCGACATCGATCCGGCCGACGATTCCAGCGCGGTGATCGCCGCCGTGGGGCGTACGGAAATCACAACGTCCACGGGTTGCTCCAGACCGCCGAATACGCCCGCGCGCTCTACGAGATGCGGCGGCCGGCCTTCGGTGCCGACGAAATCGAACGGTACGTCGCCGCACGAATGGCACGTCAGGAGATTTTCCAGCGGAAGCCCTTGACCATGCTCACTTTCGTCCAGGAGGAGGTGACGATCCGACGGCCCCTCGGCGGGCGAGCCGTCCTCCGGCGTCAGCTCGAACACCTGCTGGAGATCGGGAAGTTACGGAATGTCGAGATCCAGGTGATGCCGACCGACCGCGAGGACCACGCAGGCATGGGCGGTCAGCTCCAGCTTCTCAAGTTCAGCGACGGCAGGGCGGTGGGACACTGGGAAGGGCAGTTGTTCAACCGTCTGACCTTCGACCCCAAGGAGATTCGGATCCTGGGGCAACGGCTCGGTCTCGTCCGGGCTCAGGGTCTCAGCCCACGGGAGTCGACGGCCTTCATCGAAAAAGTACTGGGAGAGACATGACGCGCATGCCCCCGAGCGGTGACACGTCCGCGTTGGAGTGGTTCAAGAGCAGCTACAGCAGCAACGACGGTCCCGAATGCGTCGAGGTCGCCGCCGCCCCCAGCGCCGTGCACGTCCGCGACTCCAAGGACCTCGCCAGGTCACCGCTCGGGATCATCATCGAGTCGGTGCGCTTGCCCTCGGCCGAGCCGGTGCGCAGCCGCTTCTTCTCCTCGTCCGACATGCCCTCCCGGCTGTCGGACCCG
>NZ_JBHXJG010000123.1:0-20889 GCF_042723425.1 Streptomyces sp. NPDC058375
GGCGGGCGCCCCTTCGGCGTCGAGCTGTCAGACCTTGGTGCGGGAGGTGTTGTAGAGCTTGGCGGCGAGGTCGGCCATCTCCTCCTGCGGCACGGACTTCTCCGTCAGCGCCGAGGCGACGTCGAGACCGGCGACGATGCCGACCGTGCTGTAGTCCGCCCAGATGCAGACCGGCATGGTGAACTGCTTCGGCCCCTTGGTGGGGGTGCCGTCGCCCTTGTCGTTCACCATCTTCAGGTCCTGGCACTTCATCAGAGCGCCGTCGAAGCCGTCCGGCTTGAACTCCTTGGGGCTGCCCACCAGGGAGGTCTTGCCGCCACCGCTGCCGGTGTCCTTCGTCATGTTCTTCTCGGCCTTGGTGAAGGCGTTGTCGAGCGTCTTCGCCGGGTCCGGGACCTCACCCCAGACGCCCTCGAAGATCAAAACCTTCTGGGCGAGGGGGTTGTCCTCGGTGCCGGCCTTGTACTGAGCCCCCGCCTCGTTGGCGTCCTTGACGCCCATGGCCTCGGCCTCGGTCTTGTCCTCGCCGGTGACCGGGCCGGACGGCGCGGGCTTGGACGCGTCCTTCGTGTAGTCCTCCACGGAGGCCGGGGGCGTCAGCTTGTACCCCCTCGTGGAGTCCGCCACGTCACTGCTGCCGCCGGAGGTCAGGAAGTACACCCCGCCCGCGATGACCGCCAGCGCCACCACGGCGCCACCGAC
Source organism: Streptomyces sp. NPDC058375 (assembly GCF_042723425.1). Taxonomy (NCBI): domain Bacteria; kingdom Bacillati; phylum Actinomycetota; class Actinomycetes; order Kitasatosporales; family Streptomycetaceae; genus Streptomyces; species Streptomyces sp. NPDC058375. The sequence goes on from NZ_JBHXJG010000123.1 coordinate 703, forward strand.
GATCAGCCCGGTCTTCTTCTTCGGCTGCGGCGGCTGAGCCCCGTAAGGAGGCTGTCCGCCGTACGGCGGCTGGGGCGGCTGCTGGCCGTACGGGCCCGGCTGCTGGGCCTGCGGGTAGCCGTAGCCCTGCGGCTGCTGGGGCTGCGCGTACGGGTTCGGCTGCTGCGGGGGGACGCCCTGCGGAGCCTGCTGCGGGTAACCGTAGCCAGGCTGGCCCTGGGGCGGCGGGGCGCCGTACGGGCCCGGCTGCTGTCCGTACGGTCCGGGCTGGCCCTGCGGCGGCTGCCCGCCGTACGGGCCCGGCTGGTTGTAGCTCATTGCGGTGTCCCCTCCAGAATTCCTTATGCGTTGCGGACATCCTGACGGAAGCCGCCCTGACATGGGGGATCGGCCCGGACACCGTTACTCAACCAATCCGTTTCAGTGCAGACCTGTGACGGCCCTAAACTGTCTCCCGTGACCGAGAACTCATCGCAGCAGCCAGCCAGCAACCCCGAACTGCCGACCACGTACGCGCCGGCCGACGTAGAGGGGAAGCTGTACGAGCGCTGGGTAGAGCGTGGTTACTTCGAAGCCGACGAGCACAGCGACAAGCCGCCCTACAGCATCGTCATCCCGCCGCCGAACGTCACCGGCTCCCTCCACCTGGGCCACGCCTTCGAGCACACCCTGATCGACGCCCTCGTCCGCCGGAAGCGGATGCAGGGCTTCGAGGCGCTGTACCAGCCGGGCATGGACCACGCCGGCATCGCCACCCAGAACGTCGTCGAGCGCGAGCTCGGCAAGGAGGGCAAGTCCCGCCACGACCTGGGCCGCGATGCCTTCGTCGAGCGCGTCTGGCAGTGGAAGAACGAGTCCGGCGGCCAGATCTCCGGCCAGATGCGCCGCCTCGGCGAGGGCGTCGCCTGGTCCCGTGAGCGCTTCACCATGGACGAGGGCCTGTCCAAGGCCGTCCAGACCGTCTTCAAGCAGATGTACGACGACGGGCTCATCTACCGCGCCGAGCGCATCATCAACTGGTGCCCCCGCTGTCTCACCGCGATCTCCGACATCGAGGTCGAGTACCAGGAGGACGACGGCGAGCTCGTGTCCATGACGTACGGGGAGGGCGACGAGACCATCGTCGTCGCCACCACCCGCGCAGAGACGATGCTCGGTGACACGGCCGTCGCCGTCCACCCCGACGACGAGCGCTACCAGCACCTGATCGGCAAGCAGATCAAGCTGCCGCTGACCGACCGCACCATCCCCGTCGTCGCCGACCACCACGTCGACCCGGAGTTCGGCACCGGCGCGGTCAAGGTGACCCCCGCGCACGACCCGAACGACTTCGAGATCGGCAACCGTCACGACCTGCCGTTCATCACCGTTCTCGACGAGCGCGCGGTCATCACCGTCCCCGGCCCCTTCGAGGGCCTGGACCGGCTGGAGGCCCGCTCCGCCATCGTCGCCGCCCTGCGTGCCGAGGGCCGGATCGTCGCCGAGAAGCGCCCCTACGTCCACTCCGTCGGGCACTGCTCGCGCTGCAAGACCACCATCGAGCCGCGCCTGTCGCTCCAGTGGTGGGTCAAGGTCGCCCCGCTCGCCGAGGCCGCCGGTGACGCGGTCCGCGACGGCAAGGTCAAGATCCACCCGCAGGAGATGGAGAAGCGGTACTTCGACTGGGTCGACAACCTCCACGACTGGTGCATCTCTCGCCAGCTCTGGTGGGGTCACCGCATCCCCGTCTGGTACGGCCCGAACGGCGAGGTCGTCTGCGTCGGACCGGACGACGAGGCGCCCACCGGCGAGGGCTGGACCCAGGACAACGACGTCCTGGACACCTGGTTCTCCTCCGGCCTGTGGCCCTTCTCCACGCTCGGCTGGCCCGAACGCACCGACAGCCTCGCGAAGTTCTACCCGAACTCCGTCCTGGTCACCGGCTACGACATCCTCTTCTTCTGGGTCGCCCGGATGATGATGTTCGGCCTGTACGTCAACGACGGCGTCCCGCCGTTCGGCACCATCGTCCTGCACGGCATGGTCCGCGACGAGCACGGCAAGAAGATGTCGAAGTCCTTCGGGAACGTCGTCAACCCGCTGGACTGGATGGACAAGTACGGCTCCGACGCCCTGCGCTTCACCCTTGCGCGCGGCGCCAACCCCGGCACCGACGTCCCGATCGGCGAGGACTGGGTCCAGGGCTCGGCGAAGTTCTCCAACAAGATCTGGAACGCCACCCGCTTCGCCCTGATGAACGGCGCCACGATCGAGGGCGAACTCCCTTCGGCCGAGGAGATGTCGGTCACCGACCGCTGGATCCTGTCGCGCCTCAACAAGACCGTCGCGGATGTCGACGCGTTCTACGACGACTTCCAGTTCGCCAAGATCAGCGAGGCGCTGCGCCACTTCGCGTGGGACGAGGTCTTCGACTGGTACGTCGAGCTGTCCAAGACCACGTTCTTCGCGGGCGGCCGCCCGGCCGAGGTCTCGGGCCGGGTCCTCGGCGAGGTCCTCGACGTGATGCTGCGGCTGCTGCACCCGATCGTCCCGTTCGTCACGGAGGCGCTGTGGACCGCGCTCACCGGACGCGAGTCGATCGTCATCGCCGAGTGGCCGGCCGACTCCGGCTTCCGCGACGACGCGGCCGAGAAGGAGATCGAGCTGGTCCAGCAGGTCGTCACCGAGGTCCGCCGCTTCCGCAACGACCAGGGCCTTCAGCCCGGCCAGAAGGTCCCGGCCGAGCTGACCCTGACCGGCACAGCGCTCGCCCCGCACGAGGCGGCCATGCGCCAGCTCCTGCGGCTCCAGCCGGCCGGCGACGGCTTCCACGCCACCGCGTCCCTCCCCGTCGCCGGGGCCACCGTCGCCCTGGACCTCTCCGGCACGATCGACGTGCCGGCCGAGCGCAAGCGCCTCACCAAGGACCTGGAGGCGGCGCAGAAGGAGAAGGCGCAGGCCACCGGCAAGCTCGGCAACGAGGCCTTCCTGGCCAAGGCCCCGGACAACGTGGTCGACAAGATCCGCGGCCGGCTCTCCAAGGCCGAGGCCGACATCGAGCGGATCTCCGCCCAGCTGGCGGCCCTCCCGCAGAGCTGATCTGCCAGGGGGTGTCTGATAATTCGGCGCGGGCGGGCGACGCCCGGCACGGCACCTCGCGGCGTTGCCGAAAAGCCCTAGTAGCTCCGCTACGAGGACTGTCCGGCGCCTTGCGATGCACCGCACCTGACGCCGCCCGCTGATCCACGCCGAATTATCAGACACCCCCTGCGCGAAGCCCCCGCACCCCCGACCGACCGGGGGTGCGGGGGCTTCGCCGTGCAGCCGCCCGGGCAGTCCGCCGGGCGCTGCGCGCGATGTCGGTGCCCATCCGTAGACTGGGCCCGTGAGTGAGCCCCGCCCAGACCGGCACGACGCGTCCGATCCCGACGACACCTTCGAGGAGATCGTCGACGAGGCGACCCAGCGCGACCCCGACCTGGCGGTGATCGAGGCCGGGAGCCGCACGCTGCGCGCCCACTCGGGTCAGCCGCAGGGCGAAGCGGTCCCGGCCCGCCCGGCCGACCCCGAGACCGACAAGGCGCTGCGCGCGGTGGAGCAGGAGCTCGCCGGACGCTGGGGCGAGACCAAGCTGGAGCCCTCCGTCACGCGCATCGCCGCCCTGATGGACGTCCTCGGCGAGCCGCAGCGCGCCTACCCCTCGATCCACATCACCGGCACCAACGGCAAGACCAGCACGGCCCGCATGATCGAGGCCCTGCTGAACGCCTTCGAGCTGCGCACCGGCCGCTACACCTCCCCGCACGTCCAGTCGATCACCGAGCGGATCAGCCTGGACGGCTCCCCGATCGAGGCCGACCGGTTCATCGAGACGTACGAGGACATCAAGCCGTACGTGGAGATGGTCGACGCCCAGCAGCCCTACCGGCTCTCCTTCTTCGAGGTCCTCACCGGCATGGCGTACGCGGCCTTCGCCGACGCGCCCGTCGACGTGGCGGTCGTCGAGGTCGGCATGGGCGGCACCTGGGACGCCACCAACGTCATCGACTCCACGGTCGCCGTCGTCACCCCGATCTCGCTGGACCACACCGACCGGCTCGGCACCACGCCCGCCGAGATCGCCGGGGAGAAGGCCGGTGTCATCAAGCAGGGCGCCACGGTCATCCTGGCGCAGCAGCCGGTGGACGCCGCGCAGGTGATGCTGAAGAAGGCCGTCGAGGTGGACGCCACCGTGGCCCGCGAGGGCATGGAGTTCGGCGTCACCTCCCGCGAGATCGCGGTCGGCGGCCAGCTCCTGACGCTACGGGGACTCGGCGGCGCGTACGAGGACATCTTCCTTCCGCTGTACGGGGCCCACCAGGCGCACAACGCCGCGGTGGCGCTCTCCGCCGTCGAGGCGTTCTTCGGTATCGGCGCCGAGCAGGCCCGCTCCCTCGACATCGACGCCATCCGCAAGGCGTTCGCCTCGGTGGTCTCGCCGGGCCGCCTGGAGGTCGTGCGCTCCAGCCCGACCGTCGTCCTGGACGCCGCGCACAACCCGGCCGGGGCCAAGGCGGCGGCGGACGGCATCTCCGAGGCGTTCAGTTTCTCCCGGCTGATCGGCGTGGTCGGCACGAGCGGCGACAAGGACGTCCGCGGTCTCCTGGAGGCCTTCGAGCCGATCTTCGCCGAGATCGTCGTCACGCAGAACTCCACCCCGCGCGCGATGGACGCGGACGAGCTGGCCGCGATCGCCGTCGAGGTCTTCGGCGACGACCGGGTCCAGGTGGAGCCGCGGCTCGACGACGCTCTGGAGGCGGCGATCACGCTGGCCGAGGAGGAGGACGAGTACGCGGGCGCCGGGGTGCTGGTGACCGGATCCGTGATCACGGTCGGCGAAGCCCGGCTGCTGCTGGGAAGGGGCTGAGAAGCAGATGCGTACGCTCTGCGCCTCGACGCTGATCGGTGAGTTCTTCGTGATCGGCTTCGCCGGTCTCGTCGCGATGAAGCTGGACGACGCCTCCATGACCCTGGTCTGGACGGTGTGCGGCATCGGCATGGTCCTGTCCGTGCTGCTGTGCGGCATGATCACCCGTCCGGGCGGCATCCAGCTCGGCTGGGCGCTCCAGGTCGCGCTGGTCCTCAGCGGGTTCGTGGTCCCGATGATGTTCATCCTGGGGCTGGCCTTCGGCGGACTGTGGTGGGCCTCGATCCACTACGGCCGGAAGATCGACGAGGCCAAGGCCCGCTGGGCCGCCCAGCAGGAAGCCGAAGAGGCCACGGCCTGAGCACCCCGGGCGGGCTCGAACGCCCGCCGCCCTCCCCGGCCCCGGCGGATCCAGGCCCGAAGGTCACCCAGGGTGAACCCGGGCGCGGACTCGCCCCCGTACCCCTGTAATCTCGCCTCACCGCACCCGTATGCCTGGCCTTGCAAGGAGCCGTACATGACTCAGCGCACTCTCGTCCTGCTCAAGCCCGACGCCGTTCGCCGTGGCCTGATCGGCGAGATCGTCGGCCGCATCGAGCGCAAGGCGAACTGGCGGATCACCGCCCTTGAGCTGCGCACCCTGGACCACGAGACGCTGGAGCAGCACTACGGCGAGCACAAGGGCCGCCCGTTCTACGAGCCGCTCATGGAGTTCATGGCCTCCGGCCCCGTCGTCGCCCTGGTGGCCGAAGGCGAGCGGGTCATCGAGGGCATCCGCGCCCTGGCCGGCCCCACCGACCCGATCGCCGCCGCGCCCGGGTCGATCCGTGGTGACTTCGGCACGATCACCCGGGAAAACCTCATCCACGCCTCGGACTCGGAGGAGTCCGCAGAGCGAGAACTGAAGCTTTTCTTTCCGGGACTTTCCTGACCCGATCGGCCAAACAGCGCTGTAAGCGAGGGGCGACCGAAGTAATTCGGCCGCCCCTCGGCATAGGGTTTGGGATCGCGGGAACGCATCCCTCCGACGTAACGTCACCATGGGTAGAACGGCCACCCGTTCCGCCCACAATGGCGAAGGACCCTCGCGCTGTGTCCGTGCATACGGCACTACGATGGAAGCTTCCACGCCCGCAGCGCCAACCTCGCCTACCAGAACAAGCCATCTTCGCTACCTGGGAAGGCCCGACGCATCCTCATGGGGAACAAGGGGAACTCAATGTCGTTCATCGGCCGTGACATGGCTATCGACCTCGGGACTGCCAACACGCTGGTGTACGTCAGGGGGCGCGGCATCGTTCTGAACGAGCCGTCCGTCGTGGCCATCAACACCAACACCGGCGGAATTCTGGCGGTCGGCTCCGAGGCCAAGAAGATGATCGGGCGCACGCCGGGCAACATCGTTGCCGTGCGGCCGCTGAAGGACGGCGTGATCGCCGACTTCGAGATCACGGAGCGGATGCTCCGCTACTTCATCCTCAAGATCCACAAGCGCCGCTACCTGGCCCGCCCCCGCGTCGTCGTCTGCGTGCCCTCCGGTATCACCGGGGTCGAGCGCCGCGCCGTCATCGAGGCGTCCACGCAGGCCGGCGCGCGCCAGGTGCACATCATCGAGGAGCCCATGGCCGCGGCCATCGGCTCCGGCCTGCCGGTCCACGAGGCCACCGGCAACATGGTCGTGGACATCGGCGGCGGCACCACCGAGGTCGCCGTGATCTCGCTCGGCGGAATCGTCACGGCCCAGTCGATCCGTACCGCCGGTGACGAGCTGGACAACGCGATCATCCAGCACATCAAGAAGGAGTATTCGCTCCTCCTCGGTGAGCGGACCGCCGAACAGATCAAGATCACCATTGGTTCGGCGTACGACCTGGACAAGGACGAGCACACCGAGATCCGCGGCCGCGACCTGGTCTCCGGGCTGCCGAAGACGGTCGTCATCTCGGCCGCCGAGGTCCGCAAGGCCATCGAGGAGCCGGTCAACGCCATCGTCGACGCCGTGAAGACGACGCTCGACAAGTGCCCGCCCGAGCTGTCCGGCGACGTCATGGACCGCGGCATCGTCCTCACCGGTGGCGGCGCGCTGCTGCGCGGTCTGGACGAGCGGCTGCGCCACGAGACGGGCATGCCGATCCACATCGCCGAGGACCCGCTGGACTCGGTGGCGCTCGGCTCCGGCAAGTGCGTCGAGGAGTTCGAGGCGCTCCAGCAGGTGCTGGACGCCCAGCCCCGCCGCTAGACGTCCTTCGGGACACACCCGATCCGGCGAGCGGAAGCTGACGCTCCGTCCGCCGGATCGTTGATATAGATCGTTGCTGTACGCGTACCGGAGCGGGGACACACCGAACCGGTACCCCGTACGGAGACGTATACAGGCACGAATATTCCGACGAGGAAGGCACGGCCGCCGCACGTGAGGGACACACGAGAGAGCCGGCTGCTCCTGGTGCTCTTGATCGCCATCGCATTCGCCCTGATCACGGTCGATATCCGAGGCGGCGAGGAGTCACCGGTCGACGGCGCGCGGCAGGCCGCGGCCACCGTCTTCGGGCCGATCGAGAACGGCGTATCAGCGGCGGTCGACCCGGTGGGCAACGCCATAGGGGCGGTGCGGGACTCCGGCAACCGGCACGACCGGATCTCCACCCTGGAGCAGGAGAACGCCGCGCTGAAGGCCAAGCTCGGCAGCGACGACCGCACCAACAGCCGGGTCCGTCAGCTCGACGCCATGCTGAAGAACGCGGGCGCCGGCCAGTACGGCATCAAGGGCGCCGAGGTCATCGCCATAGGAGCGGCCCAGGGCTTCTCCTGGACGGTCACCATCGACGCCGGGTCGAACGACGGCATCCGCCGCGACATGACCGTCCTCAACGGGGAAGGGCTGGTGGGCCGGGTCACCACCGTCGGCCCGAGCACCGCGACGGTCCTGCTCGCCAACGACCCCGACTTCACCGTCGGCACCCGGATGGAGAAGACCGACGAGCTCGGCTTCGCCACCGGCCAGGGCTCGCGCCCGCTGTCAGTCCAGTTCCTCAACGGCAAGGCCGAGGTGAAGGCCGGCGACCGGCTGGTCACCTTCGGCTCCAGCAAGGACAAGCCCTTCGTGCCCGGCGTCCCGGTCGGCGAGGTGGTCCGCGTCGACCCCTCCGGCGGCGAACTGACCCGGACGGTCTACGTGAAGCCGTACGTCGGGTTCACCAAGCTCGACATCGTCGGCGTCGTCGTCCAGGCCCCCCGCCAGGACCCGCGCGACACGGTCCTGCCCAAGCAGCCCGCCAAGACGAAGCCGAAGCCGACCCCCACGGTCACCGTCACGGTCCAGCCCAACGGCGACCTGGTGGACGGCTCCGGCAAGGTCGTCGGCAACATCAACGAGAACGGCGACGCCGCCGGTGACGCGGCAGGCGACCAGCAGGGCAACGCCCAGCAACCCGACAACGCGGCCAACGACCAGGAGTAGAGCTGATCCCCATGCGCATCAACCGGACTCTGCTCTCCACCGCCCTGGTCGTCGTCGCCCTGGTCATCCAGGTCTCCGTCCTCGCCCGCCTCCAGCTCCCCGGCGCCGTCCCCGACCTGCTGCTCCTCACCGTCCTCGGACTCGCCTTCGTGTACGGGCCGGTCAGCGGCGCGTTCATCGGCTTCGGCGCGGGACTCCTCGCGGACCTCGCCCCGCCCGCCGACCACGCCGTGGGCCGCTACGCCCTGGTGCTCTGCGTCATCGGCTACCTCGCGGGCCTGGCCCGCCCGGAGAACGGGCAGCTGAAGTCGGCCTTCGCCCCGATGGCCGTGGTCGTCGCCGCGGCGATCGGCTCGACCCTGCTGTACGCGGGCGTCGGCGCGCTCGTCGGCGACACCGCCGCCCGCCATGTGGGCCTGGGCAGCCTGCTGTTCACGGCCGCGATCTACGACCTGCTGCTGGCACCCTTCACGGTGCCGCTCATCATGGCGCTGGCCAGACGCACCGAGAACGACCCGCTCGCCGAAGCATCCTCCGGCAGCAACGACGTCGCCGCCGGCTGGCTCGCCTCGGGCACCGGTCTGCGGATCGGCAACCAGCGCGGCGGCCTGCGAGTCAAGGCCGCCCGCAGCCGCGCCGCCCGCGCGGGCCGGATCAAGGGGGTCAAGCGACTGTGAAGCCGTACGCGACCGAGGAGGCCGGGGGGCGCTCCATGAGGCTGTATTTCCCGGCGGACGACCCCCGTACCCCCAGCAGGACCACCACCGGGGGCACCGCGTGAGCAACATTCCCGAGACCGGGCGGACCCAGCGGGTCCAGATCCGGCTCATCGTCATCCAGGTCCTCGTCTTCTCCCTGCTGCTCACGCTCGGCGGACGCCTCTGGTACCTCCAGATCCGCAACGGCGACGAATACACCGCCGAAGCCGCGGGCAACGGGGTGCAGCAGGTCGTCCAGCCGGCCGTGCGCGGCTCGATCCTCGACGCCCGTGGCGTACCGCTGGCCGACAACGAGACCCGTCTCGTCGTCTCCGCCAGCCGCACCGAGCTGCTGAAGATGAAGGACGACGGCGTCGGCGTCCTCACCCGCCTCGCCGAGGTCCTGGACATGAAGCCCAAGGACGTCCGGGACAAGGTCCGCCTCTGCGACTCCAAGACGCCCCAGCCCTGCTGGAACGGCTCGCCCTACCAGCCGATCCCGGTCACCGACGAGGCCACCACCCAGCAGGCCCTCCAGATCCGCGAGCGCGCCGAGGATTTCCCCGGCATCACCGCCGAACCCACGGCCGTGCGCCGCTACGCCGCGCCCGGCAAGGCGAAGACCGCGCAGGTGCTCGGCTACCTCTCGCCCGTCACCGACGACGAGCTCCAGAAGGCGCAGGACGGCCCGTCGCCCTACCTCCGCTCCGACCAGGTCGGCCGGTCCGGGATCGAGCGCACGTACGACAAGGAGCTGCGCGGCAAGGCGGGCGTCACCCGCTACGAGGTCGACAACCTCGGCCGCGTCATGGGCGAGGCGGAGAACGACCCCGCGGTGGCCGGCTCCACCCTCGTCACCAGCCTCGACGCGCGCGTCCAGGCGGTCGCCGAATACGAGCTCGCCGCCGCGATGAAGCAGGTCCGGAACGAGACCGACAAGATCACCGGCCGGAAGTACGAGGCCGACTCCGGCGCCGTCGTCGTCATGGAGTCGAAGACCGGCCGCATCGTGTCGATGGCCTCCCAGCCCGACTACGACCCCAACGACTGGGTCGGCGGCATCTCCGGCAAGCAGTACGCCAAGCTCACCAGCAAGAAGTCCAACTACCCGCTGCTCAACCGGGGCATCCAGGGCCAGGCTCCGGCCGGCTCGATCTTCAAGGTGGTCTCCGCCAGCGCCGCCGTGCGCGGCGGGCACGCCTTCAACGACCGCTACGAATGCAGCAGCTCCTACAGTCTGGGCAACCAGACCTTCGCCAACTTCGAGTCCCAGGGCCATGGGCCCATCACCCTCGGCGACGCGCTCAAGTACTCCTGCAACACCGTCTTCTACCGCCTCGGCCACGAGGAGTGGGTGAAGGACGGCGGCATAAAGCCCAAGAAGGACGCCAAGAACTGGTTCTACCGCACGGCCCGTGACTTCGGGCTCGGCTCCGAGACCGGCATCGACCTGCCCAACGAGGTCAAGGGCCGCATCCCGGACCGCCAGTGGAAGCAGGACTTCTGGGAGGCCAACAAGGACGCCTGGTGCAAGGAGGGCAAGAAGGGCGGCACCTACGTCCAGCAGATCGCGTACGAGAGCTGCCTCGAAGGCAACCAGCTCAAGGCCTACGACAGCATCAACTACTCGATCGGGCAGGGCGACGTCCTCGTCACGCCCATCCAGATGGCCACCGCCTACGCCGCCATCAGCAATGGCGGCACCCTCCACGAGCCCACCGTCGGCAAGGCCGTGATCAGCCCCGACGGCAAGACCGTCCAGGAGATCAAGCCCAAGGTCAGCGGGAAGCTCCCGGTCAACGCCCAGACCATCAAGGACCTCGACAAGGGCCTGCGTTCGGTGGTCGAGCCCGGCGGCACCGCCGCCTGGCGGTTCGGCGGCTGGCCGCAGGACAAGATCCCGATGCGTGCCAAGACCGGCACCGCCCAGGTGTACGGCAAGCAGACCACCGGCTGGTTCGCGACCTACACCGACGACTACACCATCATCATGACGATCTCCCAGGGCGGCACCGGCTCCGGCTCCGCCGGGCCCGCCGTCCGCAAGATCTACGACGCGCTCTACGGCCTGGACGGGGAGGGCAACCAGGACAAGAAGAGGGCCCTGCTGCCCGAGCCCCAGAAGGCGCTGCCGAAGATCCAGCCCGACGGCTCGATCTTCGCGCCGAAGATCAAGCCCTACGACCCCACCCCGGTCACGCCCGAGGAACAGCCGGGGGGACAGGAACCCCAGTTGCCCCTGCCGCCCGGAGGACAGCCCGGACTCACCGGATCACCCGCTTCGACGGGGAGGCAGCCGTAATGGCAGGTGGATTCTCCGTCTCCCGGTACGGCCCCGACCAGGGCTCCTGGGCCAAGCTGACCGCCCGAGACTCCCTCGTACGGCGGCTGGACTGGCCGCTGCTCGGGGCCGCGGTCGCGCTCTCGTTCGTGGGCGGGCTGCTCGTGTGGTCCGCGACCCGCAACCGCGACCACCTCACCCAGGGCGACCCGTACTTCTTCCTCGTCCGGCACGCCCTCAACACCGGCATCGGCCTCGCCCTGATGATCGGCACGATCTGGCTCGGCCACCGCACGCTGCGCGGGGCCGTCCCGGTCCTCTACGGCATCTCGGTGCTGCTGGTCCTCGCGGTCCTCACGCCGCTCGGCACCACCGTCAACGGCGCCCACGCGTGGATCAAGCTGCCGGCCGGATTCTCGATCCAGCCCTCCGAGTTCACCAAGATCACCATCATCCTCGTGATGGCGATGCTGCTGGCCGCCCGCGTCGACGCGGGCGACCAGGCCCACCCCGACCACCGCACCGTCGCCAAGGCGCTGGGCCTCGCGGCGGTCCCGATGGCCATCGTCATGCTGATGCCGGACCTCGGCTCGGTGATGGTCATGGCCGTCATCGTCCTTGGCATCCTGCTGGCCTCCGGCGCCTCCAACCGCTGGGTCTTCGGCCTCATCGGCGCGGGCGCGGGCGGGGCCGTCGCCGTCTGGCAGCTCGGACTGCTCGACGACTACCAGATCGCCCGGTTCGCCGCCTTCGCCAACCCCGCGCTCGACCCGGCGGGCGTCGGCTACAACACCAACCAGGCCCGCATCGCGATCGGCTCCGGCGGACTCACCGGCACCGGCCTCTTCGAAGGCACCCAGACCACCGGTCAGTTCGTGCCCGAGCAGCAGACCGACTTCGTCTTCACCGTCGCCGGCGAGGAACTGGGCTTCCTCGGAGCCGGGCTGATCATCCTGCTCCTGGGCGTCGTCCTGTGGCGCGCCTGCCGGATCGCCCGCGAGACCACCGAGCTGTACGGCACGGTCGTCGCCGCCGGGATCATCGCCTGGTTCGCCTTCCAGTCCTTCGAGAACATCGGCATGACGCTCGGCATCATGCCGGTCGCCGGACTGCCGCTGCCCTTCGTCTCCTACGGAGGATCATCGATGTTCGCCGTCTGGGTCGCGATCGGCCTGCTCCAGTCCATCAGGGTGCAACGGCCGATGTCCGCCTGAACCCGGGCGGTCGCGGGTAGGTGTCCGTACATGGCGGACACCAAGCGCGAGATCGAGCGGAAATACCAAGCCACCCAGGACACCCGGCTGCCCGACCTGACCCGGGCGGCCGGGGTCGACCAGGTCGCCCCATGCGGCCGGACCGAGCTGGACGCCGTCTACTGGGACACCGCCGACCTCCGCCTGGCCGCCGACGCCCTCACCCTGCGCCGCAGGACCGGCGGGGCCGACGAGGGCTGGCACGTGAAGTTCCCCGTCGCGCTCGGCGTCCGGGACGAGATCCACGAACCGCTCTCCGACACCCTGCCGGCCTCGCTGGCCGCTCTCCTGCGCTCCCGGGTCCGCGACGCGGAGATCGCCCCCGTCGTCCGGCTGCTCTCCTCGCGGGACATCCACCACCTGCTGGCCGACGACGGCACTCTCCTCGCCGAGGTCAGCGTCGACACGGTGCTCGCGGAGCGCCTGGCGGGGGAGGGGAGCGGCACCACCGCCGCCTGGACCGAGATCGAGGTCGAGCTGGCCGACGACGGCGACCCGGCCGTCCTGGACGCCGTCGAGAAGCGGCTCCGCAAGGCCGGGGTGCGCCCTGCGGGGTCCTCGTCGAAGCTCGCCCGGGCGCTGGCGGAGACGACCCCCGCACGGGACGGTGAAAAGCCGGAAGAGGACGCGCCGCAGACCGCGGGCGACCACGTCCTCGCCTACGTACGGAAGCAGATCGCCACGATCGTCCGCCTCGACCCCGCCGTCCGCCGCGACCTCCCCGACTCGGTCCACAAGATGCGCGTCGCCACCCGCCGGTTGCGCAGCACCTTCAAGACCCACCGCAAGATCCTCGACCGCGAGGCCACCGACCCCCTCGGCGCGGAGCTGAAATGGCTCGCCGCCGAACTGGGCCTCGACCGCGACCAGGAGGTCCTGGACGAGCGCATCGGCTCCCGCGTCGAGGCCCTGCCCGTCACCCTGACCCTCGGACCGGTGCGCGGCCGGCTCCGCGCCTGGTCGGCCGCCCGCCGCACCGGATCGCGCCGCAGGATCATCGACGTACTGGACGGGCAGCGGTATCTGGACCTCCTGGAGGCACTCGACGCGCTGAGCGCCGAACCGCCCCTGCGCCCCGCCGCCCGCAAGGCACCGGGCAAGGCCCTGCCCCGGGCGGTCCTCAAGGACTACGAGAAGCTCGCACGCCGCATGGACCACGCCCTGGAGCACCCGCCAGGCCCCGAGCGGGACACCGCGATGCACGAGGCCCGCAAGGCCGCCAAGCGCGCCCGGTACGCGGGTGAGTCGGCCCGCCCCGCGCTCGGCAAGCCCGCCAAGCGCTTCGCCAAACGCGTCAAGGCCGCGCAGTCCCTCCTCGGCGACCACCAGGACAGCGTCGTCGCCCGCGAGGCCCTGCGGACCCTTGCGATCCAGTCGCACGCGGCGGGGGAGACCGCGTTCACCTGGGGACTTCTGTACGGGCAGGAGGAGGCCGCCGCCGAGGCCCGGGAGCGCGAGCTGCCCGAGGTCTGGGCCCGTGCGTCGGACCTCGGACTGCGGGCGGATCTGAAGGGCCGGTGACCGGGGTACGCTGGATGGTCACCCCTGCCGGCTCACGAAGGTTCGCGAGATGTCTGCCGCATCGGTCTTCCCACAGCTCGAAGCTCTGCTCCCGCATGTGCAGAAGCCCATCCAGTACGTCGGCGGTGAGCTGAACTCCACCGTCAAGGACTGGGACAGCTGTGACGTCCGCTGGACCCTGATGTACCCCGACGCCTACGAGGTCGGGCTCCCCAACCAGGGCGTCATGATCCTGTACGAGGTACTGAACGAGCGCGAGGGCGTCCTCGCCGAGCGCACGTACAGCGTCTGGCCCGACCTCGAAGAGCTGATGCGCGAGCACGACGTGCCCCAGTTCACCGTGGACAGCCACCGCCCCGTCGGCGCGTTCGACGTCTTCGGGCTCAGCTTCTCCACCGAGCTCGGCTACACCAACATGCTCACCGCCCTGGACCTCGCGGGCATTCCCCTGGAGTCCAAGGACCGCACGGTGGACCACCCGATCGTCCTCGCGGGCGGCCACGCGGCCTTCAACCCCGAACCGATCGCGCACTTCATCGACTGCGCGGTCGTGGGCGACGGCGAGCAGGCCGTCCTGGAGATCACCGAGATCATCCGCGCCTGGAAGGCCGAGGGCCGCCCCGGTGGCCGTGACGAGGTGCTCTTCCGGCTCTCGAAGACCGGCGGCGTCTACGTCCCGCGCTTCTACGACGTCGAGTACCTCCCCGACGGCCGCATCGGCCGTGTCGTGCCCAACCGGTCCGGCGTGCCGTGGCGGGTCTCCAAGCACACGGTGATGGACCTCGACGAGTGGCCCTACCCCAAGCAGCCCCTCGTCCCGCTCGCGGAGACCGTGCACGAGCGGATGTCCGTGGAGATCTTCCGCGGCTGCACCCGCGGCTGCCGTTTCTGCCAGGCCGGCATGATCACGCGCCCCGTGCGGGAGCGAAGCATCACCGGCATCGGCGAAATGGTCGACAAGGGTCTCAAGGCGACCGGCTTCGAGGAGGTCGGCCTCCTCTCGCTCTCCTCCGCCGACCACAGCGAGATCGGTGACATCGCCAAGGGCCTCGCCGACCGCTACACCGACGACAAGATCGGGCTCTCGCTGCCCTCCACCCGCGTCGACGCGTTCAACGTGGACCTGGCCAACGAGCTGACCCGCAACGGCCGTCGCTCCGGTCTCACCTTCGCCCCCGAGGGCGGCTCCGAGCGCATGCGCAAGGTCATCAACAAGATGGTCTCGGAGGAGGACCTGATCCGCACGGTCGCCACCGCGTACGGCAACGGCTGGCGTCAGGTGAAGCTGTACTTCATGTGCGGCCTGCCCACCGAGACCGACGAGGACGTCCTCCAGATCGGTGACATGGCGGTCAACGTCATCGCCAAGGGCCGCGAGGTCTCCGGCCAGAACGACATCCGCTGCACCGTCTCCATCGGCGGGTTCGTGCCCAAGCCGCACACCCCCTTCCAGTGGGCCCCGCAGCTCAGCGCCGAGGACACCGACGCCCGGCTGAAGAAGCTCCGCGACAAGATCCGGGGCGACAAGAAGTACGGCCGCTCCATCGGCTTCCGCTACCACGACGGCAAGCCCGGCATCGTCGAGGGCCTGCTCTCGCGCGGCGACCGCCGAGTCGGCTCCGTCATCCGCGCGGTGTACGAGTCCGGCGGCCGCTTCGACGGCTGGCGCGAGCACTTCAGCTACGACCTCTGGATGAACTGCGCCGAGAAGACGCTGCCCGAGTACGGCGTCGACGTCGACTGGTACACCACCCGCGAGCGCACCTACGAGGAGGTCCTGCCCTGGGACCACCTCGACTCCGGCCTGGACAAGGACTGGCTCTGGGAGGACTGGCAGGACGCGCTCGACGAGACCGAGGTCGAGGACTGCCGCTGGACCCCCTGCTTCGACTGCGGCGTCTGCCCGCAGCTCGACCTGGACATCCAGATCGGCCCGACGGGCAAGAAGCTGCTCCCGCTCAGCGTGGTGAACAAGTAGCGCGTTTCCGAACGATCACCAGGCCCGGTCCGGCAACCCCGGACCGGGCCTGACGCGTCCTTGACGACATGGACTACGGCAAGCACCAGACCCCTCAGGGGTACGAGCCCGGCGAGGGCATCCTGACCACGCTGATCAGGATCCCGGTACGGATCGTGGTCCTGGTGCTCGTCCTGCCCGCCCGCATGGTCTGGGACGCGCTCACCGCGCTCTGGCACGCAGCCGACCGCGTCCTGCTGCGCCCGCTGGGCCGGGCCCTCCTGTGGCTTCTCGACACGCTCGTCCTCACCCCGCTGACCTGGCTGTACACCTGGGTCCTCGCACCCCTCGGCAAGGCCGTCTCCTGGCTGGCCGTCGCCCTGTTCATCTGGCCCTGGATCGGCCTGTGGCGGTACGTGATCGTCCCCGTCGCCCGTTACGGGATCGCCGCGCCGGCGGTGTGGCTCTACCGGTCCGTCCTCACCCCGCTGGGCCACGGTCTGCGGTGGATCGGCACCGCCCTGCTCCTCCCGGCGCTGCACGGCCTCGGCAACGGCCTCGGCTGGCTGATCACCGTGCTGCTGATCGTGCCGCTGGGGTTCCTGTGGCGGTACGTGATCCTCCCGGTGGTGCGTTACGGCCTGGTCGTCCCGGTGGTGTGGCTGTACGAAGCCGTCCTCACGCCGATCGGCCGTGGCACGGTCTGGATCCTGAGCGCGCTCTGGCAGGGCGCCGCCTGGGTTCTGGGCCAGATCTGGCGGGGGATCACGGCCACCGGACGCGGTCTTGGCCTGGCGGGCGCCTGGCTGGTGATGACGCTGCTGGTCGCGCCCCTCGCCTGGACGTACCGCCAAATCCTCGCCCCGGTCGGCCGGGAGATCGCCGCCGCGTTCGAGGTCGCCTGGCGGGTCGCCGGATACGTCTCCCGGGCCGTCGGCCGGGCGCTCGCCACGATCGCCTGGTACCTGATCGGCGCACCGGTCTCCTGGGCGTACCGCACCGTGTGCACCCCCGTCGGCCACTTCCTGCGTGACGCGGTGTGGGCCCCGGCCCGGCGCGCCGCCGCCGAAGCGGGCCGGGCCGCCCGCGCGGCCCTGGCCACCGCCCGGGAAACCGTGCGCCAGGCGCGTCGCGACGCCTGGCGGGCTCTGGTCGGCGCCCCGGCCGCCGAGCGGTCCCGGGAACCGCGAGGGATCCCTGCGCGTACTCTGGGTAGTACAACGACTGTCCCCAGCGCGGCGCAGGCGTCCGAGACCCCTCTGGGCGGCGATCCATTCGCCAAACAGGGGTGAGCCGGAGCGGCACCCCGGGGGCCACCCGTATTTCGTGGGCGGCGCGCCACCGCGCCCGCCCCGCACCGAGGAGAAGAACCACTGGGCAAGCGACAGCCCGAAGGCCCGCCGCCCGCACCGGCAGTGCAGCGCATCCGCCTGCGCTACACCAAGCGCGGCCGCCTCCGGTTCACCAGCCACCGAGACTTCCAGCGAGCCTTCGAGCGGGCACTGCGCCGCTCCGAGGTGCCGATGGCGTATTCGGCGGGCTTCACGCCCCATCCCAAGGTCTCCTACGCTAATGCCGCACCCACCGGCACCGGCAGCGAGGCGGAGTTCCTGGAGATCGCCCTCACCCAGGCGCGGGATCCCGAGGTCCTGCGCGGACTGCTCGACGCGTCGATGCCGGACGGCCTCGACATCATCGACGCGGTGGAGGCCCGCACCTCGGGTCTCGCCGAGCGGCTCACCGCCTCCGTCTGGGAGATGCGCTTCGACGGCGTCGAGCCCGAGGACGTCCGCACGGCCGTGGCCGCGTTCAACGACGCCGAGACCGTGGAGGTCCAGCGCAAGGCCAAGAACGGCATCCGGACGTTCGACGCCCGCGCCGCCGTCGCGGACCTGCGGGTCGTCGACGCTCCGGCCGATAGGCCGGGTGAGCGGCCCTGTGCGATACTGCGCCTGGTTGTTCGGCACGTGACACCTGCCGTGCGACCCGACGACGTCCTGTCCGGTCTCCGAGCTGTGGCCGACCTGGCGCCGCCTGTCCCCGCTGCGGTGACGAGGCTGGCGCAGGGGCTCTTCGACGAGGAGTCCGGCACGGTGACCGACCCGCTCGCGCCCGACCGCGAGGCCGCCCCGACCGCACATCCCGCGGTCGCCGGGGCAGCCGTCGCGACGGCGCCGGAAGGTGCAGGTTCCGCGTAAGGCGGTCGTTGTAGCGCAGCCCTCCGACTCGGGAGCCACCTGGGTCGGGCCGCGCACTGACCCACAAGACTTTCGCCAGGCCGTACGCACACCGCATACGGAACCGGCGAGCCAGACATCAGTTCCCGTGCGGCGCCCGCGCCCCGGACGGCGGTATCGCACCTCTGCGGACCGAGCCGGACCGGAATCAGACGCGGCGCCCGGGAGCACGACGGGAGAACCGCCCGCATGCCTCAGCCGAACGAACCCGGCACGACCGGGAACAACGACGAGAACACCCCCGGCGACAAGCTGCCGCCGCGCCGCAGGCGCCGCGCCGCTTCCCGCCCCGCCGGCCCGCCCGGCGGCCCCGTGAGCGCCGCCGAGGACGTCACGCCGGCCATACCGGCCGCCGAGTCCGCCGCCCCGGCCACGGACGACACGCCCGGCGAGACGGTCGCCGAGACCGCCCCGCCCGCCCGTACCCGCCGCCGCGCCGTGCGCAAGGCCACCGCGCCCGCAGGCGCCCCCGCGCCGGTGGAGGCGGAGACCGCCGAGCCCGCCCCGGTCGCCGAGGCCCCCGAGCAGCCCGCCGCCGATGAGGAGCCCGCCGCACCCGCGCCGCGCACCCGCCGCCGCGCGGTCCGCAAGGCGACGGCCCCGGCGGGTGCGCCGCAGGCCGCCGAGACCCCCGCCCCGGTGGTAGAGACCCCGGCCGCTGCGGAGCCCGAGCTCGCTGCGGAGCCCGGCTCCGAGGAAGAGACCGAGGTCGCCGTGGAGATCCCCGAAGAGGCCCCGGCGCCCCGCCGCCGTCGCGCCTCCCGCAAGGCCACCTCGCCCGCCGGCGCCCCGCAGGCAGCCGAGGCCGCTGTCGTGGTCGAGCCCGCCGCCGCAGAGCCCGCGCCGGTCGCCGAGCCTGCCGCCGCCGAGCCCGTGGAGGCCCCGCGCGGCCGTGCCCGCCGCCGTGCTTCCGCCCCGGCCGGTGCGCCGCAGGCCGCCGCGCCGGTGAGCGAGCCGGAGCCGGCCGCCGCCGAGCCCGCCGCCCCCGCCGCCGATGCCGAGGCCACGGAGGAGGCTCCGGCCCCCCGTACCCGCCGCCGCGCGTCCCGCAAGGCGACCTCGCCCGCCGGTGCGCCCCAGGTGACCGAGACCGCCGCGTCCGCCGAGGAGCCCGTCGAGGCCGGCGAGAGCCTGCCCGCCGCCGTCGCCGAGGAGCTCGCCGCCGAGGTGGAGGAGGTCGAGGAGGCCGCTCCGCGCGGACGCCAGCGCCGCCGGGCCACCGCCGCCGCCGGCCGCCCCGAGTTCACCGCCAAGACCGAGGAGCCGAGCCGCAAGGGCCGGCGCGCGACGCGCCCCGCCGTCGCCGTCTTCCAGGCACCGGTCTTCGCCGAGCCGATGTTCCAGACCCCCGAGACGGCTGCCGCCGCCGCTGCCGCCGCCGGCTCCTCCTCCGCGTACGACGAGGCCGACGAGGCCGAGGAGCAGCAGACCGCCGAGGTCGAGCAGAGCGCCGCGCCCGCCGAGGCCGCGCCGCAGGGCGGCTCGCGCCGCCGTCGCCGCCGCCGTGGCGAGGCCGAGCCCACCGAGCAGGCCGCCGAGCCCGCCGCCCCGGTGGAGACGCCCGCCGAGCAGACCGCCGACGAGGCCGAGGCGGACGAGCACGAGGGCGAGGACAGCGACGAGTACGGCGACCGCCCCTCGCGCCGTCGCCGTCGTGGCGGCCGTCGCCGCCGCCGTGGCGAGGCCAACGACACCGACGACGAGCAGAACACCGACGACGCGCCCGCGCCGTCCCGCGCCGAGGAGTCCCGCTCCGAGCAGGAGCCCTCCGACGCCGCTGACGCCGCCGACGAGAGCGACGAGGACGACGACTCCTCGGCCTCCGGTTCGAGCAGCAGCCGGCGTCGTCGCCGTCGCCGCCGTCGCAGCGGTGACGCCGCCGCCGAGGCCGAGCA
>NZ_JBHXJG010000124.1:0-20799 GCF_042723425.1 Streptomyces sp. NPDC058375
GAGGGCCCCGGTCCGCGCGCCCGTTGCGGACCGGCGAGCGCCCGGCCGGTGGCCAGGGGCGCCTTGGGGACTCGTACGCTTGCGCGGTGACTCAGGAACCCCGCCCCGACGGCCCTTCGGAGCCGCTGACGACCGACGCCGTGACGCGGATCGTGCTGCGCCCGATCGCCAGCCCGCTGCCGCTGGGCTTCTTCGCCCTCGGTATGGGCAGCACGGTGCTGTCCTCCCTTCAACTCGGCTGGGTGCCGGCCGCGCAGAGCAGCATCCTTCTGCTCCTCGTCCTCATCTTCGTCGTGCCGCTCCAACTCGTCGGTGGAGTCTTCGCCTTCCTGGCCCGCGACGCCGGCGCGGGCACGGCGCTGCTGCTGCTCGGCGCCGCCTGGGCGGGCACGAGCGTGACATCCCTGGACTCACCGCCCGGCAAGCCGGTGGTGGCCCAGGCCGTCTTCCTCCTGGCGCTCGTCCCCTTCGTGCTCGCACTCGCCGGGGCGGCCGTGCAGTCCAAGCCTCTGTTCGCCGTGCTCCTCACCCTCACCGCGGTGCGCTTCGCCCTCACGGGCCTGTACGAGGCGGGGCTGGGCACCTTCTTCCAGACGGCGGCGGGCTGGGCCGGTCTCGGCATCGGGGCCTTCGCTCTGTACGGCGGGCTCGCCCTGCTCGTCGAGGACGGGAAGCAGCGCACCGTGCTTCCCCTCTTCCGCCGCGGCAAGGCCCGCGAGTCCATCGAGGGCGACCTCCGCGAGCAGCTCACCGAGGCGCAGCAGGAGGCCGGAGTCCGCCACCAGCTGTGACGGGCCCGGCCGGCGCCTTCTTGGTGTCGCGCTCGTCCCAGCGGACCGTACGGTCGCACCAGCGCTCCAGCAGCACCCTGTCGTGGCCGACGGCCAGGAGGGCCGCCCCGGACTCGGCGCGGTAGCGCTCGACCACGGCGACCAGGGCGGCCGTCGTGGACGCGTCGAGCATCGCGGTCATCTCGTCGCAGATCAGCAGCCGGGGCCGCAGCACCAGGGCCCGGGCGAGGCAGGCCCGCTGGAGCTGACCATCGCTCACCGCGTGCGGACGGCGCTCCAGCAGCTCCTCGGAGAGGCCGACCAGCGGGGCCAGTTCCGCCACCCGCCCGGGGACGTCCCGGCGGCGGCCGGTGGACCGCAGCGGCTGGGCGATCAGTTCGCGCAGGCTGAGGCGGGGGTCGGCGGAGAGCCGGGGCTGCTGGAAGACGACGCCGACGGCGGTGCGCTGCTCGCGCGGGGCACGGTGCCGCCAGCCGCGTATCACTGTGCCGTCGAGGGTCATGGTTCCGGCGTCGGGGCGGTGCAGGAGGGCCGCGACCTTGGCCAGGGTGGACTTGCCGCAGCCGCTGGGGCCCAGCAGCCCGACCGCCTCGCCCGCCGCGACGTGCAGGGACACCTCGCGGACGACGGGGTCGCGGCGGTCGTAGCCGGCGGTGATCCGGGTCAGCTCAAGCATCGGCGGCCTCCTTGCGGGGGTACGCCAGGCCGGTCGGCGCGTGGTGGCAGGCCAGGCCGGAGGTGAAGGCCGGGCGTTCGCCGGTGCAGCGGGCGTCCGCGTACGCGCAGCGGTCGGCGAAGGCGCAGCCGTCGGGCAGCGCGCCCAGCTCGGGCGGCATGCCCGGGATCGGGGTGAAGTCCCGCTCGGGCAGGGCGTTCAACAGGCCCTTGGCGTACGGGTGGCGGGGGCCGGGTGCACCGAAGAAGGCCTCCGCGTCCGCGATCTCGACGATCCGGCCCGCGTACATGACGGCGACCCGGTCGGCGATGCGTTCGGCGGCGGCCAGGTCGTGGGTGATGATCAGCAGCGCCCGGCCCTCGTCGGTGTGGCGGCGCAGTTCGTCCACCGTCCGCTCGACGAGGTCCCGGTCGAGCCCGGTGGTCGGTTCGTCGGCGAGCAGCAGCGGGGCGTCGCCGATCAGGGCGAGGGCGGTCGCGGCACGCTGGGCGAGGCCGCCCGAGAGCTCGTGGGGGTAGCGGTCGAGGTGGCCCTCGGGGAACGAGGCGCGGGCGGCGGCCGCCACGGCGGCCTTCGGCAGCTCCCTCCCCCGCGCCCCGGTCAGCTCGCGCAGGCTCTCCTCCAGTTGGGCCCGGACGGTGCGCACGGGCGTGAGGTGGGCGGCGGGGCTCTGCGGTACGAGGCCGATGCGCCGTCCCCGTACGGTGCGGGCGAGGGTCCGTTCGCCGGCGGTGAGCAGGTCCGTGTCCCCGCCGAGCACCGCGCTGCCGGTGGTGGCCGCGTTGGCGGGCAGCAGGCCGAGCAGGGCGGAGGCCAGGACGGACTTGCCGCAGCCGCTCTCGCCGACCAGGGCCAGGCACTCCCCCGGCGCGACGGTGAAGCGGGCGTCGGTGACGGCGGCGATGTCCCGGCCGCCGCGCATGCGGAAGCGGACGGAGAGGTCCCGGACATCGAGGGCGGGAGCCTGAGTTGTCGCTCGGTCGTCGGTCACAGCATCAGCTCCGATTTCCGGCGCGGGTTGATCCGGTCGCGCCAGGCTCCGGCGAGTCCCGCGAGCGCGAGGGTGGGAATGATCAGGAAGAGGCCGGGGAAGAGCGTGGGCCACCAGTCCCCCGCGAGCAGCGAACCGCGCGCGGACTGGACGAGGTTGCCGAGGCTCGCCTGATGGGCCGGGAGCCCGAGCCCGAGGAAGGACAGCGCGGACTCGTGCCACATGGCATGCGGGACCATGAGGACCGCCGCAAGTCCCGCCTGCGGGAGCACGCCCGGCAGCAGGTGCCGCACGATGACCCGGGTACGGGAGGCACCGCCGGAGATCGCCGCGTCGATGAAGGGGCGCGAGCGCAGGGACAGCACCTCGGAGCGGACGATCCGGGCGGTGGAGATCCAGTGCGTCAGGGCGACCGAGATGATCACCGGCCAGACGCCGGGCCGGAACATCGCGACGATGAAGATGCCGAGCAGCAGGTGCGGGATGGAGGACAGGGCGTCGACGACCCGCATCACGACCCGGTCGATCCAGCCGCCGAACGCCCCGGCCAGCGCGCCGATCGCGGTGCCGATGACGGTGGCGGTGAGGGCCGCGACCAGGCCGACGAGCAGGGATACGCGCAGCCCGTAGACGCAGCGCAGCAGGAGGTCGCGGCCGACGTCGTCGGTGCCGAACGGGTGGGCGAGCGACGGCGGGGCGAGCTTGTTGGCCAGGTCGACGGCCTGCTGGTCGAGCTGGGCCAGCGGCGGGACGACGAGGACGGCGAGCGCGACGGCGATGACGAGCACCGCCGAGGTGACGACCCGGACGCGGCGGGTGGCACGCCCAGGCTGGGCGAGTGCGGTCTCAGCCATCGAAGGCCACCCGGGGGTCGGCGAGTCCGTAGAGGAGGTCGGAGAGCAGGTTGCCGAGCAGGACGGCGGCGGTGGCGAGCACCGTGAGCGCGGCGAGCAGGGAGAAGTCCACCGAGGTGGCGGCCTCGACGGTGGCGGCGGCGATGCCGGGCCAGCTGAAGACCGTCTCCACGAGCAGCGCGCCGGTGATGAGTTCGGGGACGCGGGAGCCGATCAGGGTGAGCATCGGCAGCATCCCGGAGCGCAGGGCGTGGCCGAGGAGCACGGTGCGCTCGCTCAGCCCCCGGGCGCGGGCGCCGCGGACCGGGTCCTCGGCCAGCGCGTCGGCGACCCCTTGGCGTACGTACAGGAAGAACCACGGCAGCTGGGAGATGCCGAGGACCGCCGCGGGCAGCACCAGGTGGGAGGCGACCTGGCCGAAGGTGACGACGTCGCTGGCCGCGTCGGTGAGCCCGCCGGCCGGCAGGACGTCGAGCTTCAGGGCGAAGAACCAGATGGCGAGCAGCCCGAGCCAGAAGGCGGGGGCGGCCTCCAGGGTGTACGCGACGGAGCTGACGCACCGGTCGAGCCAGCCGCCGGGCCTGCGGGCGGCGAGGACGCCGAGCCCGGTGCCGAGGAGGATCGCGACGAGGAAGGCCGTGGCGGCGAGCAGGACGGACCAGCCCATGCGTTCCGCGATGACGTCGGCGACGGGCTGCCGCATCACGCTGGAGTCGCCGAGGTCGCCCTGGAGGGCGGAGGTGAGCCAGTCCCACCAGCGGGCGACGAGGGGCTGGTCGACGCCGAGGTTGGCCCGCAGCTGGTCGAGGTTCTCCTGCGATGCGGTGAGCCCGGCGGTGCCCGCGTAGGCCTTGACGGGGTCGAAGGGGGACGCGGCGGCGACGGCGAAGACGCCGAAGGTGACGACGCCGAGGACGGGGACGGCGAACAGGGCCCGCCGTCCCGCCATCCGCGCCATCGGCCCCCAGGGGAGGCGTCGGCTCACTTCTTCGCGTCCCCGGCGTTCTCGGTGGACCACTTCTCGACGTTCCACCAGGGGCCGGAGGCCAGCCCGTGGTCGTGCGGCTCGACCTGGGTGGTGAGGGGGCCGAAGCGGTCGTCGACGACGTAGAGGTGGTCGATGTGGGTGAGGAAGGTGTAGCCCGGGTTCTTCACCAGCTCGCGCTGGACGGTGTCGTACGCCTTCTTCCGCTCGGCCTTGTCGCCGCTCTTGCGGCCCGCCTCGATCGCGGCGTCGACGGCCTTGTTGTCGTACCAGGCCATGTTGTTGAAGCCGTCGCCGGCGAGGGAGGACTTCAGCAGGGTGTACTGGTCGAAGTCGGGGTCGGCCGGGGAGCCGCCGCCCGCGAGCACCGCGTCGTGCTTCATCCGTGGCTCGATGACCTCCCAGGTCCCGGCCTCGGCGGTGATGGCGATGCCGGCCTTCTTGGCGTCGGAGGCGTAGGCGAGGGCGTGCTCCTGGCGGAGCTTGTCGCCGGTGAGGTACCAGAGGGGGAAGGCGGCCCGCACGCCGTCCTTGACCCGGACGCCGTCCTTGCCGGGCTTCCAGCCGGCCTCGTCCAGGATCTTCTTCGCGGCGGCCACGTCGTGCTTGCGCTCGGTGCCCTTCGTGAACCACTCGCTGTCGGTGGGGACGGGGCCGTAGGCGGGCTTGCCGTCACCGTTGAGGATGGCCTTCACCATGGTCTCGCGGTCGACCGCGAGGTCGAGGGCGCGGCGCACGGCGGTGTCCCCGGCGACCTTGTTGTGGGTGGGGAGGGTCACCGTGCGGTAGTCGTAGCTGTCCGCGGCGTACGTCTTCCTGCGCTCGTCGCTCGCGAAGCCCTTGGCGAGGTTGGGCGGCAGGATCGCGCCGTCGAGGTCGCCGGAGCGCAGCCGGGTGGCGCGGACGTCGTCGTCCTTGATGATCGCCATGGTGAACTTCTTCACCTCGGGTGCGCCGCCCCAGTAGTCGGGGTTGGCGGTGAAGCTGAGCTTCTCGCCCTTGGACCACTTGGTCAGGACGTAGGGCCCGGTGCCGATCGGCTTGGTGGTGAAGGCCCCGGTGTTGACGTCCTGCTGGCCCGCGATGTGCTCGGGGGCGATGGGCAGGACGGTGCGCTGGGCGAACGGCGCGTAGGGGTACTTGAGCGTGAAGACGACCGTGTCCTCGCCCTTCGCCGTGACGTCCTTGACGGCGTCCAACTCGGTGCGGGAGGGGTTGTTGGTCTTCTCGTCGAGGATGGTGCGGTAGGTGAAGACGACGTCCTTGGCGCCGAACGCCTTGCCGTCGCTGAACTTCACGCCCTGGCGCAGCTTGTAGGTGTACGTCAGGCCGTCGGCGCTGACCTCGGGGAGTGCGGCGGCGAGGGCGGGGCGGAGCTTCATGTCGGCGTCCAGGGCGAGCAGCCCGTCGAAGATCTTGGAGTTGCCGTCCTTGCCGTAGCCGAGGAGCGGGCTCAGGCTGTCGGGTTCGTAGGCGATGCCGACGACGGCCGAGGTGGAGCCCGACCCGGATCCGCTCCTGGCGCTGTCCGGGTTCGAGCAGGCTGCCGCGGTCAGGGACAGGGCGGTCGCCAGTGTGGCGGCGACCGCCACCCGTATCGATCGGGCCGTCATACTCTGCACATCCCTGTTCAAGATCGACTGTAATTGCGAGCAGTACGCAATTAAACAGCACGCTCAAACAGCGCGCTCCGTCGCCGCAGTTCTTCGGCCGGTGATCGCGGCGGCGACGGCCCTGGCCGGGGTCATCCCTTGACCGCACCCGCGGTGAGGCCCTGCACGATGTGCCGGCTGGCGAAGGCGAACAGCACCATGGTCGGGAGGATCGTCAGGACGGCGGCCGCGGACATCGAACCCCAGTCGATGTTGAAGCTGGAGATGAAGCCGTTGAGAGCGGTCGGCACGGTCTTGTTGTCGTCGCTGTTCATCAGCGTCACGGACAGGAACAGCTCGTTCCAGCAGTTGACGAAGTTGAAGATGAAGGCTGCCACGATGCCCGGCTTCATCACGGGCAGGAGCACCCGGAACAGCGCGCCCAACCGTGAGCAGCCGTCGATCATGGCCGCCTCCTCCAGGGTGTCCGGGATGTTGGCGAAGAATCCGCGGAGCATGACCGTGCAGAACGGGATGCAGACCGCGATGTAGACGAGGACGAGTCCGAGCCGGTTGTCGACGAGCCCCAGGTCGGTCATCAGCAGGTACAGCGGCCCCAGCGCGATGAAACTGGGGATCATCTGCGTGACCAGGGCCGCCATCAGCAGTGCGGTCTTGGTCCGGAACTCGAACCGGGCGAGTACGTAGGCCGAGAGCATCGAGATCACGGTCGCCACGGTCCCGGCCACCGCCGACACGATCAGGCTGTTGAGGAGGTAGGTGCCGAACTGGGCCGAGCCGAACAGGCCGGAGTAGTTCTCGAGGGAGAAGTCCTCGGGCCAGTACGCGAGGGGGAAGGTGAAGATGTCGCCGGCGGGTTTGAAGGACGTGATGGTGATCCAGTACAGCGGGAAGATCGTGAAGATGAGCCAGAGCGTGAGGAAGCCGATCCTCGCGGCCTTGCCGGCCCGGGACTCGCGGGTGTTCACCGCCGCACCCCCTTCTCTTTGGTGGCCGTGAGGTAGAAGACGGAGAACAGCAGCAGCCCGGCGACGATCAGCAGCCCGAGGGCGGACGCCCTGCCGTAGTCGCCCTGCTGCATGATCGTGATCATCCAGGTGGTGACGATGTGCGTCTCGTTGTTCGGACCACCGCCCGTGGTGCCGAAGATGATGTCGGGGAAGTTGAAGATCCAGATCACCCGCAGCAGCACCGTGAGGGCCAGCGTCGCCCGGATGTAGGGGATGGTGATCTGGAAGAGGGTGCGCACCTTCCCGGCGCCGTCGAGCGCGGCGGCTTCGTAGACCTCGTCGGGAATCGACTGCAGCGCCGCGAGGATCATGATCGCGAAGAAGGTCACCCCGTACCAGATATTGGCGACGATGATCGCGACCATGGCTGTCTGGGGATCGGCCAGCCAGGCCACCGGCTCGTCGATCAAAGACGCCTTCATCAGCAGGTCGTTGACGACGCCGAACTCACTGTTGAACATCCAGCGGAACAGGATGCCGATCAGGAAGCCGGAGATCGCCCAGGGGAAGAAGATCAGCGCCTGGTAGAGACCGCGGAAGCGGAAGCGGCGTCGCAGCCACAGGGCCAGCGCGAAGCCGATGACCAGCTGGGGCACGATCGAGGCGACCACCCAGAGGGCGGTGTTGCTCAGGACGGTGCCCCACAGCGGGTCGCCGAAGATGTCCTTGAAGTTCCCGAACCCGACGAAGGACGTGTCGGTCAGGTCGGAGAGGTTCCAGTTACGGAAGGCCATCTGGCTTCCGGCGATCATCGGGTAGTAGGTGAAGAACGCCACGAAGAGAGCCGCCGGCGCCATGAACGCCGCGATGGTCAGACCTCTGCGCGTCGTGAACTCCCGCTTGCGCCGCCCGCCGTCCGCCGGCTGCGCCCGGCGCGGGCCCCCGGGGCGTCGCCGAGCTTTCTCGGGGGCCGGTGGAGCCGTACCTGCGCGCATGTCAGCCCTTCTCGCTCTTCCGCTTCTCGGTCCAGTAGGCGTCCCAGTCGGCGAGGAGCTGTTCCTGCGTCATCTTGCCGAGGAGCACGCGCTGGACGTCCGCGTCGGCCTTCTGCGTCCACTCGGTGAACCACGGCACGTCGCGGGGCTGGGTGGCGGTGAGATACCGCTCCGGGTTCTCGTTCATCGTGACGTAGCTGGCCCAGGGGCCGGTCTTGTAGAAGGAGTCCTCGGCCGCCTCCTTCAGGATCGGGACGAGGCTGTTCTCCTGGGCGAACGTGGTGGACGCCTCGCCCTCCGACAGGAACTCGACCAGCTTCACGGCCTCCGCCTTGTGCTTGCTCCCCTTGGCCACGCCCCATCCCGCGGTCGCCAGCGGCTGTACGGCCTTTCCGCCCGGGCCGGCGAGCAGCGGGGCGGTGGTCCACTGCTCCTCCTTGACCGCCTTGGACTTCCGCAGGGTGGCGATCACCTCGGGGTCCTGGAGGAGGAACGCCGTGGATCCGTTGGAGAAGCCCTCGACCATCTCGGGGTAGCCCCAGGCCACGGAGGACGGAGGTGCGCCCTTCTTGAAGATCTCGACGTACGTCTTGAGCGCCTCGGCTGCTTCCGGCGCGGAGAAGATCGTGCTGCCGTCGGTCAGCCGGTAGCCGTCGGCGGGGTCGATGCGGTCGGCGACGTACGCCTCGATGACCGCGGTGACATTGCTGACGGCGTTGGGACCGCCCCGGAAGGCGTAGCCGTAGCGCCGCTTGCCCGTGTCCTGGACGGCGCTCGCCTGCTGGAGGAGTTCGTCCCAGGTGCCGGGCGGCTTGTCGTACCCGGCTTCGGCTATGAGGTCCTTCCGGTAGAAGAGGCTGAGCCCGTAGAAGCCGTACGGCACGAAGTACGTGCGGCCCTTTTCGTCCTTGGCGGCCTCGGCGGCGTTCTCGGTGAGCTGCTGCCAGCCGGACCAGTCCTTCAGGTCCGGGCCCATGTCGTGGAGCCACTTGTTGTTCGACCAGGGGCCGACCGTGATGTCCCTGACCTCCACGGTGTCGACCCCGCTGCCGGACTGCAGCATCTGCTGGATCTTCTGGTCAGCCTGCGCGGTCGGCGGCGACACCAGGTTCACCTTGATCTTCGGGTTCTGCTTCTCGAAGTCGCCGATGAGCTGTTGCAGCAGTTCCGTGCGCGCGGGGTTGGTCAGGCTCTCGACCATGTTCAGGGTGACCGTTCCGTCGCCGGATCCGCCGCCCATGGCGGAGCAGCCCGTCGCCGTCAGGCCGAGGGCGAGGCCCAGGGCGATGACCGTGTTCCTGCTTTTCATCGTTGTCCTCCGTGGGATTGGTTGCGGGACCAAGCGCCGAGTGCGGGAACGCAACGCTCGGCGAAGTGCTCGAAGTCGGCGGGCGTGTTGTACACATGCGTCGACAGGCGCAGGTAACCGACGCCGCCGAAGCTGGTGAAAGCGGCTGCGACGCCCAGTTCCCGCGCCACCCGGTCGCGGAGCGCGTCGGCCTCGGGGTGGGTGGCGGCGAGCGGGGCGGGAAGGCGTACGAGCCGCAGGGCGCCGACCGGCATGCCGACATCCACGCGGCAGTCCTCGCCGGTGAGTTCGGAGAACGCCTCGGCCACGATCCGCTCCGCGTAGTCCGCCAGCTCCGCCATGTAGGTACGGGCGGCGTCCCACCCCCAGGTGTCGCCCACGAAGTCGAGCGCGGAGGAGGCCGCGAGATAGCTCGTGGCGTCCACGGTGCCCTGGGTGTCGAACCGGTCGGGGAAGGGGTCGCGGGCGCCCCAGGAGTCGATGAGGGGGAAGAGGCTGTCGCGCAGCGCGGTACGCGCGACCAGCGCCGCCGTGCCTCGGGGGGCGCAGCCGAACTTGTGCAGGTTGCCCACCCAGATGTCGCAGTCGACTCCGGCGAGGGGGTCGGCCACGAGTCCGGGCACATGGGCTCCGTCCACGAGGACGGGAATGCCCCGGCGGCGCGCTTCGGCGGCGATGCGTCCGACGGGCATCCAGCGGGCGGTCGCCGAGGTGATGTGGTCGATCACGACGAGGCCGGTCGCCTCGCCCATCGCGGCGGTCACGCACGCGTACGCGGTGTCCTCGTCGGCGTCGAGCGGAACGTGGACCGTACGCACGGTGCCGCCCCATCGCCGGGCGAGGCGTTCGGCCCCCATGGTGACCGCGCCGTAGCCGTGATCGGTGACCAGCACCTCCCCGCCGGGGCGTGCCGGAAGGCTGTTGTAGGCGACGCTCGCGCCGGCGCTGGCGTTGGGGACGAGGGCGAGGTCGTCGACCGCGACCCCGAGGAAGCCGGCCAGCGCGCTCCGCGCGGCCGCGATCTTCCCCGGCAGTGCGGGAAACCACTGCACGGGTGACGCCTCCATCAGCCGGCGCTGACGGTCCTGCTCCCGTTGGGCCGCGAGCGGCACGGCGCCGAAGGACCCGTGGTTCAGGTGCTTGACCGTCGGATCGAGGGACCAGGCGGCGGCGGCCGGGCGGCCGTCGGGAAGGGCCAGTGGCCGGGGTGCGGGGGCGAGGTCGATGGTGGGCACAGAGCTCCCAGAAACGGCAGGACATCAGACATGGACGAGAAGAGGTGTGATGACTTGGCCGGAATACTGCCCTCCTCCTGCCCGATGGGCAAGGGTTCAACGTGAGTTATCCAATGACTTGTGGTCGCGTTGCGATGACATAGGACGACTCGCCTAAACTGACGCCCTGCTCGGCATGACACCGGGCCGATACGGAGAGAGGGCCCGATGTCCGCAGTCGACAAGGCGTTCCACGGCCTGCGCCGGATGATCTCCAGTGGCCGCCTGGCGGCCGGCCAGCGGTTCCCACCGGAAGCGGACCTCTGCGAGGAGCTCGGGGTCTCCCGGGGATCGCTGCGGGAGGCGGTGCGGATGCTGGCGGCGCTGGGGGCGGCCGAGGCGCGGCACGGCTCGGGGACGTACGTCTCGGCGCTGCGGCCGGAGGACCTGCTCGGAAGGCTGTCCCTGACCGTCGAACTACTGCCCCTGGACGGCTTGTTGGAGCTCTTCGAGATCCGACGGGTACTGGAGTCGCACGTGATGGCCCAGGCCGCCGCCCGGATCACCCCGGAGGAGCTGGAAACCCTCCAGGGCTGGCTGGAGACGATCGAGGCCAGTGAGGACCCGGCGGAGTTCGCCGACTACGACCATCGGTTCCACGCGGAGATCGCCCGCATCGGCGGCAGCCCCTCCATGGAGGCGCTGCTCACGGTCTTCCGGTCCCGGTCCCGGCACTACCGCGTGTTCGCGCTGCCGGAGGGCCCGGAGTTCAAGCGGGCGGGCGACGAGGACCATCGGGCGATCGTCGCCGCCCTGGCGAACCGCGATCCGGCTGCCGCGGCGAGCGCGGCGGCGGCGCACATCGCCCGCAGTGAACGCTGGCTGAGCGCCACCCGCCCTCCGGTGACCGAGGAGGCGACGGAGGGGCCCGGTTGAGGAAACGCGGACGGCCCCGGAAGCCCGCCGCGACGAACGCGGCGAGGTTTCCGGAGCCGGATGGTGATCCGGGCGGAGGCCCTACGGGGCCGGCAGCTCCGCCAGTTCCGCCACAGCCTGGCGGTGACTGCCCGCCGTGCCGTACGCGATCGAGTCCGCCTTGGCCCGCTTGAGGTACAGGTGCGCGGGGTGCTCCCAGGTCATGCCGATCCCGCCGTGCAGCTGGACGCACTCCTCGGCGGCGTGCACGGCGACGCCCGAGCAGTACGCCTGGGCCACCGCGACGGCGAGCGGGGCGTCGGGACTGCCGGTGGCCAGCGCGTCGGCGGCGTTGCGGGCGGCGGCGCGGGCGGAGACGACCTCCAGCCAGAGCTGCGCCATGCGGTGCTTGAGCGACTGGAACGAGCCCACGGGCCGGTTGAACTGGTGGCGTTCGCGGGTGTACCGGACGGTCTCGGTCAGGCACCATTCGGCGAGGCCGAGCTGTTCGGAGGCGAGCAGTCCGGCTCCGGCGAGCAGTCCGCGCCGTACGGCGGCGGCGCTCGTGCCCGCGTCGGCGAGCAGGGTGCCGGTCGCCCCGGTCAGGGTGACGCCGGCCAGGGGCCTCGTCAGGTCCAGCGGGACGAGCGGGCTCACGGCGACACCCGGGTCCGAGGCCTCGACGGCGTACAGTCCCTCGGCGGTCGGCACCAGCAGGACGTCGGCGGCGGCCGCGTCAGCGACGCCGCGTACCGTCCCCTCCAGTGAGGTGAGCGCCGTCGCCCCGGCGGGCGCGGTCGCGAAGGGCACGGCGAGGACGGCCGTACGGGCGCCCGAGGCCAGTTCGCGAAGGAGCGCGGCGGCCGGTCCGTCCTCCGCGCCCAGGGCGAGCAGGGTCTCTGTGGCCACGACGGAGCTGGTCAGGAACGGGACGGGGGCGACGCTGCGGCCCAGCTCCTCCAGGACGACGGCGGCCTCGCGGTGGGAGGCGCCCTGGCCGCCGAGCTTCTCCGGCACGAGGAGTCCGGCCGCGCCGATGTCAGCGGCCAGCGAGGACCACAACTGCGGGTCGTACGGCGTGTCGGACTCGGTCGCGGAGATCACCGTCGGCGCGTCGGCCCGGTCGGCGAGGAGGGCGCGGACGGCGGAGCGCAGGTCCTCCTCGTCCTGCGAGTAGAGCAGGTCGGGGGTGGCGGGGGGCTGGGCGGGCGCGGTCATCGGCTCAGGTCCTTCCAGGCGACGTCCTTGTCGTTGCGGGGTTCGGCGGGCAGCCCGAGGACGCGTTCGGCCACGATGTTCAGCAGGACCTCGCTGGTGCCGCCCTCGATGGAGTTGCCCTTGGAGCGGAGATAGCGGTAGCCGGCGTCCCGTCCGGTGAAGTCGACCAACTCCGGGCGGACCATGGTCCAGTCGCCGTACAACAGGCCCTCGTCGCCGAGGAGTTCCACCTCCAGGCCGCTGATCTCCTGGTTGAGTCGGGCGAAGGCGAGCTTCATGCCCGAGCCCTCGGGGCCCGGCTGTCCGGCGACGAGCTGCTGGCGCAGCCGCTCGCCGGTGAGCCGGGCGACCTCGGCCTCCACCCAGAGGGTCAGCAGGCGCTGGTGGGTGTCGGGGGTGCGCAGCTCGGGGCGTTCGCGCCAGGTCTTCGCGACCGGGCCGATCATGCCGCCTTCGCGGGGGATGCGGGAGCCGCCGATGGAGACGCGCTCGTTCATCAGGGTGGTCCGGGCGACCTTCCACCCCTCGCCGACGGGGCCCAGGCGGTGGCTGTCGGGGATCCGTACGCCGGTGAGGAAGACCTCGTTGAACTCGGCCTCGCCGGTGATCTGGCGCAGCGGCCGGACCTCGACGCCGGGGTCGGTCATGTCGCAGATGAAGTAGCTGATGCCCCGGTGTTTGGGCAGGCCCGGGTCGGTGCGGGCGATGAGGATCGCCCAGCGGGCCAGGTGGGCGCTGGACGTCCAGACCTTCTGGCCGTCGACGATCCAGTCACCGGTCTCGTCCCTCACGGCCCGGGTGGCGAGCGCCGCGAGGTCGGATCCGGCGCCGGGCTCGCTGAACAGCTGGCACCAGACCTCCTCCCCCACCCACAGCGGGCGCAGGAAGCGGCGCTTCTGCTCCTCGGTCCCGAAGCCGAGGATGGTGGGGGCGGCCATGCCGAGGCCGATGCCGATGCGGCGCGGGTCGTTGTCCGGCGCGTCGGCGGCGGCCAGTTCGGCGTCGGCGACCTGCTGGAGGGAGCGGGGCGCGTCGAGTCCGCCAAGGCCCACCGGGTAGTGGACCCAGGCGAGGCCGGCGTCGAAGCGGGCCTTGAGGAAGTCGGTGCGGCCGGTGGTGGCGGGTGGGTGCGCGGCCAGCAGCTCGCGGGTGAGCCGGCGGACCTCGGCGGCGTCGACGGCGGGGCTCATCGGGCGCCTCCGGGCAGGACGACGATGCGGCCGGTGCTGGTGCCGTCGGCGACGCGTTGGACCGCGTCGGCCGCTCCGGCCATCGCGACACGCTCACTGACCAGGGGCTTCACGATGCCCTGTTCGGCGAGCTTGGTCAGCTCGTCGTGGCAGGCGCGGACCGCGGCCGGGTCCTTGGTGTTGTAGAGGCCCCAGTGCAGCCCGACGACGGAGTAGTTCTTCACCAGGGCGTGGTTGAGGCCCGGGGTGGGGATGACGCCGCTGGCGAAGCCGACGACGAGGATGCGCCCCTCGAAGGCGACGCACTTGGCGGACTTGGCGTACGCGTCGCCGCCGACCGGGTCGTAGACGACGTCCGCGCCGCCCCCGCCGGTGGCTTCCTTCACGGCGGCGACGATGTCCTCGCTCCGCCGGTCGATGACCAGGTCGCAGCCGAGTTCGCGGGCGACGACCGCCTTGTCGGGGCCGCCGACGACGCCGATGACCTTCGCGCCGGCCGCCTTGCCGAGCTGGACGGCCGCGCTGCCGACGCCGCCGGCCGCCGCGTGGACCAGGAGGGTCTCGCCGGGCTGGAGGTTCGCGCGGCGGTGCAGGCCGAACCAGCCGGTCTGGTAACCGATGTGCAGGGCGGCCGCCTCGGCGTCGTCCAGGGCGCCGGGGGCGGGCAGCAGGGCCGCCTCGTCCGCGACCACGTAGTCGGCGAAGCCGCCGTGGGGCAGCGCCGGGGTGGCGAGGACCCGCCGCCCGTCCTCGGTGGTGCCGCACACCTCGACGCCCGGGGTGAACGGCAGCGGCGGCCGCACCTGGTACTGGCCCCGGCAGAGCAGGGCGTCGGGGAAGTTGACGTTCGCGGCGCGGACCTCGACGAGCACCTGCCCGTCGCCGGGGACGGGCAGGTCCGCCTCCTCCAGCCGCATCACCTCGCCCGGCTCGCCGTTCCGGTGCACTCGCCATGCCTGCATGAGGGGCCTCCACAACACTGTCGGCGTCAACCGCCGGAGCGGTCGGCATTACCACTGCTCCGGCGCATACTAAGCGGTCGCTTGCCTATCTGGGAACACCTCCGCCCCGCCCCAGGGACGCTTTTGGCCTCAGCCGCGCTTGGGCTTCGCCCGTACGTGCATGCGCTCGCCCTGCGGGCCGAAGAGGCTGAGGAACTCCACCGTCTCGTCCTCGGCGGGACCGAACCAGTGCGGCAGCCGGGTGTCGAACTCGGCGGCCTCTCCCGGCTCCAGCACCAGATCGTGTTCGGCCAGCAGCAGCCGCAGCTTCCCGGAGAGCACGAACAGCCACTCGTACCCCTCGTGCGTGCGCTGCTCCGGCGGGCCGCCGCTGCCCGGCTCCTGGATCAGCTTGTACGCCTGGAGGCCGCCCGGCCGGGCGGTCAGCGGCAGCATGGTCCGGCCGTGCTGCACGATCGGCTTGGCCCGCACCCGGGGGTCGCCGACCGGTGCGGCGCCCACCAGGTCGTCGAGCGGCACTTCATGGGCGCGGGCGATCGGCAGCATCAGTTCGAGGCTGGGGCGACGGCCGCCGGACTCCAGCCGGGAGAGCGTGGAGACGGATATGCCGGTGGCGGCCGAGAGGGCGGCGAGGGTGACGCCGCGGTCCTTGCGCAGCCGGCGCAGGCGAGGGCCGACGCCGGAGAGGACGGACTCCAGTTCCGGGTCGTCCCGGTCGTGTTCCTTCATCCGCCCATTGCAGAATCGGCAAGCCGGTTTGTCAACACGCCAACGCGCACGACGACGCGCCCTAGTGCGCGAAGACCTCGAAGGTGACCGCCGGACGGCCGTCGAACTGTTCGGCCGCGTCCTTCGCCATGCCCTCCAGGAAGGCCCGGCAGTACCGCTCCGGGTCCTCCACGGTCAGCGCCTCGATGTACGTGCGGTGCTCCAGCAGCGACCGGACCGAGCGTTCGAGACCGGCCGTCACGTCGACCGCGTGGGTGGGCCGGTCGCTGCCCGCCACGGCGGTCCAGCGCACCCCGTCCCACGGCTGGAGCCCCTGCTCGGTGAGTTCGGGGAAGATCCAGCGGTTGCCCGCGTCGGCGACGGCGTCCAGCGTGGCGCGCCCGACCGCGCGGTGGTCGGGGGTGTTCCAGGCGACCCCGCCCCAGGTGTCCCGGTGGTTGAGGGTGACGACCAGTTCGGGGCGGTGGCGGCGGATGGCCGCGGCGATGTCGCGGCGCAGCTCTGCGCCGTATTCGATGACGCCGTCGCGGTGGTCCAGGAACTCCACGGTCCGTACGCCGACGACGGCGGCGCTCGCCCGCTGCTCCCGTTCGCGCACCGGTGCGCACTCCTCGGGCGGCAGGGTCTCGATCCCGGCCTCGCCGCGGCTGGCGAGGAGGTAGGAGACCTCTCGGCCGCCGTCGGTCCACTCGGCCACTGCGGCGGCCGCCCCGTACTCCAGGTCGTCGGGGTGGGCGACCACGGCCAGGGCGCGCTGCCAGTCGACGGGCATCGGTTCGAGTCGCTGCGGCGTCATACGGGCAGGCTACCCCCGGCTCCCGCGGCGGGCGTGCGACGCTGGAGTCCGGCGAACGAAAGGAAATCCGCTCGTGACCAGCCCCGCATCCCTCTCCCCCGCCCAGGCCGCAGCCCGTCTGGAGGAGTTCACCGTCATCGACGTACGGGCTCCGGGCGAGTACGCCGCCGGGCATGTCCCCGGCGCCCTGAACATCCCGCTCGACAAGCTGCCGGACGCGCTGCCCGCGCTGAAGTCCGCCTCCGCGCGCGGTTCGCTGCTGGTGGTGTGCGCTTCCGGCGTCCGGTCGACACGGGCCTGCGAGATCCTCGCGGGCGCGGACATCGAGGCGGTGACGCTGACCGGCGGCACCTCCGCCTGGGAGGGCGACGGCCGCGGCCTGGTCCGCCCCGAGGGTGCGCACGCCACGTGGCCCATGGAGCGTCAGGTGCGGCTCGCGGCGGGCTCGCTGGTGGTGGCGGGGCTGGTGGCCGGCATCCGCTTCCCGGCGGCGCGCTGGCTCTCCGCGGGCGTCGGCACGGGCCTGGTGTATTCGGCGCTGAGCAACACCTGCGGGATGGCGGCGGTCCTCTCGAAGCTGCCGTACAACCGGGCCCCGCGTACCGCCGGCGACCTGGACGCCACGCTGGAGCAGCTGCAGCGCTGATCCGGCGGGGCCGGCCGGTCCACGGCCGGCCCCGGGAGGCCGGACCGGTCAGGCCTCGTCGCGCACCAGGGACAGCAGCCGGTCCAGGACCCGGGGGCCGCCCGCACGCACCCCGTCGTGCTCGTACTCGTTCGTCACCCAGGTCCGCAGCCCCCGGATCGCCGCCGCCGTGCGCAGCGAGTCCGCGGTGTCGACGTACATGTCGTCGTGGTAGACGGCCGCCGCCACCGGGACCTCGTTGGCGGCGAGCCGCTCGGGGTCGTACAGCACCGGCCAGTCGGTGCGCTGCGCCAGCAGTTCGGCGGTCTCGCGCAGCGGGCGCAGCGCCGGGTCGACGTCGAAGTGCCAGGGGTGGATCGTCTCGCCGGTGAAGAGGAGCGGCCCGTCGCCCTTCAGCGCGGTCGCCGCGTCGAACTGCGGGAACTCTTCCCGTACCCGCTCGGCGGCCCAGTCCGTGGCGCGCTCGCCCTGCCCGTAGATGGCCTCGTGCAGCAGGGCGTAGAGCGGGTGCCCGGCGAAGGAGGCGGCGGTGCGCATCGCTTCCTGGAAGGCGTCGGAGAGTTCGGTGCCGTGCGGGGTGCGGACGAAGGCGTTCTCCAGCAGGTAGTGGAGCTGGTGGCTGCCGCTGCCGGTGCCGAGCAGGATGCCGAGCGACTGGAAGCCCTCGGGGGTGAGCCGGTGTCCGCCGCTCTCGGGCCGGTGTTCGGCGAGGTGCGCGGCGATGGCGCGGGCGCGCTCGACGTCCTGCGGGTAGCGGGCGTAGTGAGCGGCGACCTTCCGTGCGATACGCGGGTACGCGGCCCGGTAGACGTCGTCCGCGTGCGCGTCCAGCGAGGGCAGTCCGCCCGTGATCAGGACCGCCGCGAGGCCCTCGGGCGCCGAGGAGAGGTAGCGGACGGCGCAGAAGCCGCCGAAGGACTGGCCGAGGACCGTCCAGGGCGCTCCGCCGGTGAGCCGCTGCCGGATCAGTTCGCAGTCACGGACGATGGAGTCGGAGCGGAAGTGGGCGAGGTAGTCGGCCTGTTCGCGCGGGCCGCCGCGCAGCGGCAGGGTCTGCCGGTTGGCCGGGGTGGAGAGACCGGTCCCCCGCTGGTCGAGGAGGAGCACCCGGAACTCGCGCAGGGCGCGGCCGAGCCAGGCCTCCGTGCCGACGAACCGGCGGGCGCCGAACCCGGGGCCGCCCTCCAGATAGACCAGCCAGGGCAGTTCCTCGCCGGCGCGGGAGGCGGCGACCGCTTCGCGGCCGTAGACCTCGATCTGCTCGCCGCCGGGGTCGCTGTGGTCGAGGGGCACGGTGAAGCGGCGGTCGGTGAGGACGACGCCGGGCTGCCGGTAACTGCTCACGGGAACTCCTGATCCGGGGTGCTGGCCGATCCGGGCGAAAGGGCCAGTCCAGCACATGCCCCCCGCGCAGGACCAAGGGGCCGTGCCCCGGACGGTCCCGGCCCGTGTGCGGTGCGGCCGGGGCGCTCCTAGCGTGCAGACATGATCCGGTTCGAGCAGGTCGGCAAGGTCTATCCGGACGGGACGACGGCGGTCGACGGGCTGTCCTTCGAGGTGGCGGAGGGTGAGCTGGT
Source organism: Streptomyces sp. NPDC058375 (assembly GCF_042723425.1). Lineage (NCBI taxonomy): Bacteria > Bacillati > Actinomycetota > Actinomycetes > Kitasatosporales > Streptomycetaceae > Streptomyces > Streptomyces sp. NPDC058375. The sequence goes on from NZ_JBHXJG010000124.1 coordinate 18,412, forward strand.
GACCCTGGTGGGTCCTTCCGGCTGCGGCAAGACGACCACGATGATGATGGTGAACCGGCTGACCGAGCCGACCTCGGGACGGATCCTGGTGGACGGCGAGGACATCGCGGGAATCGATCCGGTGAAGCTGCGCCGCCGGATCGGCTATGTGATCCAGCAGGTCGGCCTCTTCCCGCACCGCACGGTCCTGGACAACACGGCGACCGTCCCGGCGCTGGTCGGCTGGAAACGGGCGCGGGCCCGGGAGCGGGCGGCGGAGCTGCTGGACCTGGTGGGCCTGGACCCGAAGACGTACGGCTCGCGCTATCCGGCGCAGCTCTCCGGCGGCCAGCGGCAGCGGGTGGGCGTGGCGCGGGCGCTCGCGGCGGATCCGCCGGTGCTGCTGATGGACGAGCCGTTCGGGGCGGTGGACCCGGTGGTGCGGGAGCGGCTGCAGAACGAGTTCCTGGCCCTCCAGCAGCGGGTGCGCAAGACGGTGCTCCTGGTGACGCACGACATCGAGGAAGCGGTGCGGATGGGCGACCGGATCGCGGTGTACGGGGAGGGGCGCATCGAGCAGTTCGACACGCCGGCCGCCGTGCTCGGCACCCCGGCCACCCCGTACGTGGCCCGGTTCGTGGGCTCCGACCGGGGACTGAAGCGGCTGTCGGTCACCGCGATCGAGCCGGAGGACCTGGAGGAGCCGCCGGTGGCCCGGCTGGAGGAGCCGGCCCGGGAGGCGGCGGCCCGGCTGGTGGCGGTCGGGGCCCGGTGGGCGGTGGTGCTGAACGGGGACGGCGAGCTGCACGGCTGGGTGGCGGCGGACGCGTTGCGGGGCGCCGGGGAGCGGGCGACGGTGGGCGCTCTGGCGCGCCGGATGGACGCGTGGGTGCCGGTGGGCGCCCCGTTGAAGCAGGCGTTCAGCGAGATGCTCCAGCACGACGCGGGGTGGGTGGCGGTGCTGGACGGGGCCCGGTTCCTGGGGGTCCTCACCCCGGCGAAGCTGCACGAGGCGCTGCGCCGGTCGGTGGACGCTGATGCGCAGGGCGTGGGGCGCGAAGAGGTCGAGTTCGACTCGGTGGCGGACGCATAGCACGACGACAGCGACTCGCCCGCGTTTGCATGTAACCCGCGTGTGCAATTATTGTCGACGCCAGTAAACGTCGTACGCCATTCATGTCGTACGCCATCCGTATCGGCATCGGCGTGCACCGCGCCACCGGAAGGTCCCCCCATGTCCACCGTTCCCACCGTCACGCTCAACAACGGCGTGACCGTCCCCCAGCTCGGCTTCGGCGTCTTCCAGGTGCCCGACGACGAGACCACCCCGGCCGTCTCCGCCGCCCTGGAGGCCGGTTACCGGTCCATCGACACCGCGGCGATCTACGGCAACGAGGTCGGCGTGGGCCGTGCGCTGGCCGCCTCGGGGATCCCCCGCGAGGAGCTGTTCGTCACCACGAAGCTGTGGAACGCCGACCAGGGTTACGAGGCCACGCTCGCCGCGTTCGACGCGAGCCTGGCCAAGCTCGGCCTCGACCACGTGGACCTGTACCTGATCCACTGGCCGACGCCTGCCCACAACCTGTACCCGGAGTCCTGGCGTGCGCTGGAGAAGCTGGCCGCCGACGGCCGGATCCGCGCCGCCGGGGTCTCCAACTTCCAGCCCGCCCACCTGAGCCGGCTGCTGGAGACGGGCACGCTCGTCCCCGCCGTCAACCAGATCGAGCTGCACCCGGGCCTTCAGCAGGCCGAGCTGCGCGCCTTCCACGCCGAGCACGGCATCGCCACCGAGGCCTGGAGCCCGCTGGCCCAGGGCGCCCTGCTCAAGGAGGAGGCCCTGGTCTCCATCGCCGAGCGGCACGGCAAGTCCCCGGCCCAGGCGGTGCTGCGCTGGCACCTCCAGCTCGGCAACGTCGTCATCCCCAAGTCGGTCACGCCCGAGCGGATCCGGCAGAACATCGACGTCTTCGACTTCGAGCTGTCGGCCGCGGAGATGAACACCATCGCGGGACTGGACCGGGGCATGCGCACCGGCCCGGACCCCGACACCCTCAACTGACCGTCAGCGGCCGCGGCGGTAGCTGCTGCCGTCCCGGGGCCGGACCAGCAGCCCCGCCACGACGAGGTAGCGGCGCAGCGCGGAGCAGTCCTCGTGGACGGTGAGCAGCGCCTCGTTCACCTCGCGCTCGGTGTACGAGCGCTCCCGCTCGAACAGCGTGTCGGCGAGGTGCACGAGCAACTGCTCCCGGCGGGCCTCCTTGCGCGGGATCGCGACCAGGCGGCCGTGCGAGAAGAGGGCCTCCACCCGGTGAGGGCTGGGGGTCTGGGACAGCGGCGTAAGAGTGTCTTGTTCACTGGGCATGTCCGGAAGCGTCGCAGGCATCCGGAGGACGGGCAACGCGCTTTTCT
>NZ_JBHXJG010000125.1:0-11065 GCF_042723425.1 Streptomyces sp. NPDC058375
GAGGAAACTCTCCGGACCGGGCCCGCCGCGCTGTTCCCGGGCTGCCGTGGTCGGGCGAGGGCGCCGAGGGTCAGACGAGGACGACGCAGGAGGCCGCGGGGACCTCGACGGAGCCCGCGTGCCGCGGGATGCCGGTCTCGGCGTCCACGGCGAACCAGCTGACGTTCCCGGAGCGCTCATTGGCCGCGTACAGCCACTGGCCGCTCGGGTCGAGGGTGAGGTCGCGCGGCCAGCGTCCGCCGCAGCCGACGGTGGCCACCAGGGCCGCCTTCTCGCCGCTCTCGTCGAGGGTGAGCACGGAGATGCTGTCGTGCCCCCGGTTGGCGGTCCACAGGAAGCGCCCGTCGCGCGCGACGACCACCTCGGACGGGTAGGTGCGCACCGCGTCGTCGGGCGGCTCGGCCTCCTCGTGCTCGGGCAGCACCGGTTTCTCGCCGAGCACGTCGAGGCGGCCCTTCGCCGCGTCCCAGCGGCAGACGGTGAGGGTCGGTTCCAGCTCGCCCAGGACGTAGGCGAGAGCGCCCGAGGGGTGGAAGGCCAGATGGCGCGGGCCGGTGCCCGAACGCAGGGCCGTCTCGCCGTGCAGTCGCAGGGCGCCGGTGGCGGGGTCCAGGGCGCAGACGCGTACGGAGTCGGTGCCGAGGTCCACGCTGACCACCCAGTCGCCGGAGGGGTCGGCGAGCACCTGGTGGGCGTGCGGGGCTTCCTGGCGGCCGGTGTCCGGGCCGCTGCCCTCGTGGAGGAGCACCGAGGCCGCCGGTCCGAGCGATCCGTCGGCGTCCACCGGCAGGGCGGTGACGCTGCCGGAGGTGTAGTTGGCGGTGACCAGGTGGTTCGCGGCGAGCGCGAGGTGGGTGGGCGCATCGCCCTCGACGGCCCGGACGGGGCCCAGGAGGGCCGGTACGTCCTCGTCGAGGGAGAAGGCGGCGGCGACACCGGGGGCGCTCTCGCCGACCGCGTACAGGACCGTGCCGCCCGCTCGGGGGCCGATCGCGAGGAACGAGGGGTCGGGCACGGCGTCCGTGGATCCGAGCACGGTCAGCGCGCCGGTGTCCCGGTCCACGGCGGCGGCGGTGATGCCGCGCCCGCCCGCCGAGGTGAACGACCCAATGAATGCCCGCCCGGCACTGTTGCCCATCATCGCGCTGCACCTCTTCACCGTCGCCGCGATCTTCACGGCCGACGGTAGCAGGCAGCCCGTCGCGGTCCAGACCAATGCGGCCGGAAAGGGTCGGCGGGCGGGAACGGGGGCGGCCCTCAGGGGGCGGTCAGGCGCGCCTCCGGAGGCGATCAGGCCGGCTCGGGCGCCAAGGCCGGGGTCCGGCCGCCCCGGCCCTGGAGCGGTGCCGCCAGTGCGGCGAGTGCGCGCTCCAGGCCGTGCAGGTGGGCGAGGGCGGGGTCCACGGCGGCCCCGGGCAGCTCGGGCAGGTGGAAGCCGCGGGAACCCCCGGGCGCGGTGAGCGCCTCGACGGCCGCCTCGACGCGGGAGCAGGCGGCCGAGAGCCGTGAGTCGTGCGAGGCGTCCGGGTCGGCGGCGATGGAGGCCAGGCCCCGGACCTCCCGTACGCAGTCGTCCAGCAGCGCGAGCACCTGCCGGGCACGTGCCTTGCGGGCCGGCAGCGGGCTCAGGGGGTGCACCAGCGGGGCGAGGGAGAGGCGGACCCGGCCGAGCAGCACCTCCAGTTCGGCGACGCGGGGGCCGGGGTCGGCGAGCGACGAGCCGGCGAGCCGGTCGGCGGCCTCGGCCGTGCAGGCGTGCACGCATCGCAGCGCCTTCTGGATCCACGCGTCGGTGATGGCGTGGGTGGTGACGGGGAGCACCAGCAGGACGGCGAGCACCGCGCCGAGCGCGCCGACGGCGGTCTCCGCGACCCGCAGCCAGAGCAGGGTGGCGTCCAGGACGCCCAGCACGCCGTAGAGCATGCCGACCATCACCGTCACGAAGAACATCATCCAGCTGTACGAGACCGCCGCCGTGTAGAAGATGCCGAAGACACAGACTGCGACGATGGCGGCGGTCGGGGCTCCCGCGCCGTCGAGCGGGATGGCCACGGCGAAGCCCGCGACGATGCCGATCACGGTCCCCAGGACCCGCCGGAATCCCCGTACGAGCGTCTCGCCGCGCGAGGTGGTGTTGACGAAGACCCACCAGGTGGCGCCGACGGCCCAGTACCACCGCTGGTCGGACAGGAGCTGTCCCAGGCCGAGCGCGAAGGCCCCGCCCAGGGTGGCCTGGACGGCCTGCCGGGTGGTGATGCGGATCCGGCCCCCGCCCTCCGGCGGAGCGGGCGCGGGCGCCACGGGCAGCCGCCGCTCGTAGCACCACAGGCCGAAACGGACGGCGGAGGAGGCGCACAGGGACAGCACCACGGCGACGTACAGCTCGGGCAGCTGCCCGGGCACGGTGTGCAGGAACTGGGCGGCGAAGAACGTCATGAACGCGAAGACGCCCAGCGCGTGCCCGCGCGGCCCCCAGCGCCGGGCGTATACGCCGGCCCCCATCACGGCGAGGAAGATCAGGTCGCGGGCGACCGGCTGGTCGTGCAGCACGGCCGCGACGGCGAGGACGGGCAGACCGACGGCGGGGAGCAGGGCGGTGGTGACCGCCTGCCCGCGCACCGTCGGGTCGGTCACGGTGAAGAGAGCGAGCAGGGCCGCGAGGCCGCCGGTGATGGCCGCCACGAGCGAGTGCCCGGCGAGGCCGCACAGCGCGACCGCGAGGCTGATGCCGAGCACGGCCCGGCCGGCGAAGCGCAGCCGTACCCGCCCCGGGTCCGGTGACACGAACACCCTCTTCAGCACTCTTCCACCCCTTCCGCGTCACCGCGGGACTCGCATGAAAAAGGCGCCGCGGAAGTCCGCAGCGCCATCGACATCCCCATTGCAGCACCTACCGGGCCCGTGGATCAAACCAGGAGGAATATGCTGTACCAATGGACCAGCGGAATGGCCGACAGGTCGGCCACCAGCATGCCAACGGACCAACGGTCCGGAAGGAGATCCTCGGATCATGGCGGTGGACGCTCTCGACACCCGGATCCTGCGCCTGCTGATCGAGCAGCCGCGCACCAGCGTCCGGGAGTACGCACGCATCCTCGGCGTGGCCCGCGGCACCCTGCAGGCCCGGCTCGACCGGCTGGAGCGCGACGGCGTGATCACCGGCACCGGACCGGCCCTCTCCCCGGCCGCGCTCGGCCACCCCGTGCTCGCCTTCGTCCACCTGGAGGTCACCCAGGGGCACCTGGTGGAGGTGGGCGACGCCCTGGCTGCCGTGCCCGAGATCATCGAGGCGTTCTCGACGACGGGCGGCGGCGATCTGCTGACCCGCGTCGTCGCCCGGGACAACGGGCATCTGGAGGACGTGATCCAGCGGCTGATCCAGCTGCCGGGGGTCGTCAGGACACGGACCGATGTGGCGCTGCGCGAGCGGGTGGCGCACCGGGTGCTGCCCCTGGTGGAGGCCGTGGGGCGCGCGGCGGGCGACCGGGACCGGCCAGGTGCCGGACCCGGCCAGGGGTGACCGGACCCGGCGGTCCGCGCTGCGGCATGCTGGAGCCATGACCTCCCACCCCGTCACCGCGTCCGGGCTCCACGTGATCTTCGACCTGGACGGGACACTGGTGGACAGCGAGCCGAACTACTACGAGGCGGGGCGCCGGCTGCTCGCCCGGTACGGGGTGCGGGACTTCGACTGGGACGCCCACACCCGGTTCATCGGCATCGGCACCCGGGAGACGCTGACCGTCCTGCGCGCGGAGTACGGGATCGACGCCCCGGTCGATGAACTGCTCGCCGGGAAGAACGCCCTGTACCTGGAGCTCGCCGGGGCGTCGACGGAGGTCTTCCCGCAGATGCGGGTGCTCGTGGAGCGCCTGCACGCGGCCGGGGTGCCGATGGCGGTGGCCTCCGGTTCGTCCCGGGCCGCGATCGGGGCGGTGCTCGCGGTCACCGGCCTCGACGCGTACATCCCGCTGTACGTCTCCGCCGAGGAGGTCGCGCACGGCAAGCCCGAGCCGGACGTGTTCCTGGAGACGGCACGGCGGATGGGGGCGGAGCCTGCGGACTGCGTGGTGCTGGAGGACGCCCCGGCCGGAGCGGCGGCGGCACAGGCGGCGGGCATGCGGTGCATCGCCGTGCCCTATGTGCCGGAGACCGCGTCCGACCCGGCGTTCAAGGCCGCCGACCTGCTGTTCGCGGACGGGCAGTCCGCGTTCTCGGCCGAGGCCGCGTACCGCCGGATGTCCGGATGAGGCGGGGTCCGGCGGGCATTCCCGGCGTCGGGGCAGGCGAGAAGAGGTGCCGGGCCGTCAGCCGGGCCCGCTGAAAGGGCCGTCGGGGCATCCGGGCTCCGCCGGACCGATATCCTGATCATGTCGTTCGCCGCACCGCCCAGGACTCCGCCCAAGACCCCGGGCCCCGGGGGTCCGACAGCCGGAGCGGGCCACCATTCGAGATAGGTGTACAGGTGCTGGTAGCTGGTCGGTACCGATTGGTATCCCCCATCGGTCGTGGCGGCATGGGCGAGGTGTGGCGCGCCACGGACGAGGTCCTGGGACGCGCCGTGGCCGTGAAGCTGCTGCTGGGGGACCAGGCGGACGCCTCGTCGACCGCCCGCTTCCGGCTGGAGGCCCAGACCGCCGCCCGGCTGAGCCACCCGCATCTGGTGGCGGTGTTCGACTTCGGCGCCTGGGAGGACCGGTTCTTCCTGGTGATGGAGCTGGTCGAGGGGCAGAGCCTCGGAGATCTGCTGGCCGCCCAGGAGCGGGTCCACCCCGAACAGGTCGCCCGGATCGCGGGCCAGGCGGCCGCCGGGCTGGCCGCCGCGCACCGCCAGGGCATCGTCCACCGCGACATCAAGCCGGGCAATCTGATGCTGGACGCGGACGGTTCGGTGAAGATCGGCGACTTCGGGATCGCCCAGTTCGTCGACGATCCCTCGACCGCGCTGACAACGGCAGGCCATATCGTCGGCACGAGCCTCTACTTGGCCCCCGAGCGGGCTCTGGGACGCACCGCGGACTCCGCGTCCGACATGTACTCCCTGGGCTGCGTCGTCTATCAACTGCTGCTCGGGCAGCCCCCGTTCCGCTCCGACACGGCGACCGCGACGCTGTACCAGCATGTCGACACCCCGCCGGTGCCGCTGCGACAGCGCGGTGTGGACATCTCCGCCGCCTTCGACTCGTATCTGCTCGGGCTGCTGGCCAAACAGCCGGAGGAGCGGCCCACCGCGCAGCAGGTGTCCGACTGGTTCCGCACCGACGCCTGGCGCGGCCGGCCGGAGCCCCTCCCCCAGCAGACCCGCACGTCCCACCGGGCGTCCTCCCCCGTGGCCCCGAAGCCCTCCCCCGCCGCGCCGTCCACCCCGGTCGGCCCGACCACGTACCGGCTCCCGGGGCCGACAGGGCGAAGACGGCAGGCGCCGACCCGCTCGGCTCCGGCCCGCCGTCGCAGTACCCGTGAGGCGATCCGGCGGCGCCCCAGGGTGGCCAGCGCCATCGCGGGCACGGCGACGTTCCTGGCCGCCGTGTATCTGGGGATGATCCTGTTCTCCCCGGACTCCAGCTCCGCGGGCACGCCGGACCAGAGCCCGTCCTCGGTCCCCTCGCAGGACGTCGGCGACGGCGATCAGCGGCAGGGCGGTCAGCAGCAGGGCGAGGACCAGCAGAACGAGGACCGGAACCAGGGCCGGGACGGCGGGAAGGAAAACAGGGACGGGAACGGGGACGGAGACTGGGAGGACGAGCGGGACGACTGAGTCCCGGCCGCCGCTCCTCCGTCGCCACCCCCGCCCGCCGCTCCCCGCCCACGGTCACCAGCGGTCGTGGACCTCCGCGCGGATCGACCGGTCGTAGAGCTCCCGCACGGCGTCCAGCGTGCTCTGCGGCAGTGGCGCCAGGGCGGCGGCCGCCGCGTTGGCGCGGGTCTGTTCCACCGAGCGCGCCCCGGGGATGACGCTGGTGACGCCCGGCTGCTGGATGATCCAGCGCAGCGCGGTCTGCGCGGGGGTGGCGCCCTCGGGGGCCAGTTCCGCGAACTCGGCGGCCGCGGCGACGCCGGTGGCGTAATCGATGCCGGAGAACGTCTCGCCCTGGTCGAACGCCTCACCGTGCCGGTTGTACGTCCGGTGGTCCTCGGGGCCGAAGACGGTGTCCTTGGTGTACTTGCCGGAGAGCAGCCCGGAGGCGAGCGGGACGCGCGCGATGATGCCGACGCCCGCGGCGGCGGCCGCCGGGAGCACCTCGTCCAGCGGCTTGAGGCGGAACGGGTTGAGGATGATCTGCACGCTCGCGACGCCGGGGCGCGCGATGGCGGTCAGCGCCTCGGCGCACGTCTCGACGCTCACCGCGTAGGCGGCGATCCGCTGCTCGGCGACCAGGGTGTCCAGGGCGTCGTAGACGGCGTCGGAGGAGTAGACGCTGCTGGGCGGGCAGTGCAGTTGTACGAGGTCGAGCGTGTCGGTGCCGAGGTTGGCCCGGGAACGGTCGTTCCAGGTACGGAAGTTGTCCAGGACGTAGTTCTCCGGCACCTGGTCGGCGCGGCGGCCCATCTTGGTGGCGACGAAGACGTCCGCGTCGGGGCGGTTCTTGAGGTAGCGGCCGATGAGCTGTTCGCTGCGGCCGTCCCCGTACACGTCCGCCGTGTCGAAGAAGGTGACGCCGGATGCGACGGCCGCGTCGAGGACGTCGAACGCGTCGTCCTCCGCGACCTCGCCCCAGTCACCGCCGAGCTGCCAGGTGCCCTGTCCGACGACCGAGACGTCACGGCCGGTCCTGTGGAGTGTGCGCTGTTCCATGGGGATCATGCTATTCCGCTTCTCGTATCGGAAGGGACGGACCGGGTGGACCGAGTGGACCAGGTGGACGGCGGCAGGAGCACCTCTGCCGCCGTCCACGTTTCGGAGCCGCCGGTCAGTCGCCCGTCGTCACGCGGACGTAGTCGATGACCATCTGCTGCGGGAACTGGGTGGAGCCGTCGGGGTCGCCGGGCCAGTAGCCGCCGACCGCGAGGTTCAGGATGAGGAAGAAGGGCTTGTTGAACACCCACTGGTTGCCGCCCACGTCGGCCGGTGTGCGCCGCTGGAAGACGTTGCCGTCCACGGACCAGGTGATGGAGTCGGGCGCCCAGTCGACGGCGAAGGTGTGGAAGTCGTCGGCGAACGCCTGCCCGTCGGGGAGGGTGTACGCGGCGCCGATGCCGCCCGCGCCGGAGTAGCCGGGGCCGTGCAGGGTGCCGTGGACGGTGCCGGGCTCGAAGCCGACGTTCTCCATGATGTCGATCTCGCCGCTGTTCGGCCAGCCGACGTTGCCGAAGTCGTCGCCCAGCATCCAGAACGCGGGCCAGATGCCCTGGCCGCGCGGGATCTTGATGCGGGCCTCCACGTGGCCGTAGGCGGCGGCGAACTTGCCGGAGGTGTTGAGCCGGGACGAGGTGTACTCACAGGCCCCGTACCAGCACTGGTAGTTGCCCGGGTTCTCCTTCCGGGCGGTGATCACGAGGTTGCCCTGGCCGTCGAGTGCGGCGTTGTCGTTGCCCGGGGTGTAGAACTGCCGCTCGTGGTTGTTGACGTTGTCGCCGGTCTCCGTCTGCCACTTGCCGCCGTCCACGGCGGCGCCGGCCGGACCGTCGAACTGGTCCTCGAAGGCGACGGCCTGGGTGCCCGGTCCGGGGGCCGGGGAGTCGGCGGCGGGTGCGGCGGACGCTCCGCCGGGGAGTGCGGTGAGGATGGCGGAACAGCAGAGCAGCGAGGCCGCGTAGAGGGCGACGCGGCGGCGCCGGGAGACGCTGCGCGCCGTGGAGTGCGTGGGGTGCACGGTCATCACATCACTTCGCGTGGGGGGACATGCACATGGGGGCATGCGCATGACAGGTCAACGCCGAGAGGTGAACGGTTGGGGCGATCACCTCGGGCGCATATTTCAATTCTTGATTTAAGGGAGTGCCGCAGGAGCCGTCAATAACCTGGTCCAGACCGGAGAGGGAACGGCATACCTCGATGGCATATGCGCCTGAAGGCAGGAGGTCCATCGTGCGGTTCCCCCGGGGCGGCGGCAGAGTGGAGATACGGACCGGGACACGGACCGGACGGCGAGACGGCGAAGGGAGCACGACGTGGAGAACGACGGCACACCACGGCCCCGCTTCGTCGTGCAGATCCATGACGCGCGACGGCTTCACTTCGACTTCCGGCTGGAGGTCGACGGCGTACTGAAGTCCTGGGCGGTGCCCCGCGGCCCTTCGGAGAACCCCAGCGACCGCCGGCTCGCCGTGCCGACGGAGGATCACGCTCTGGAGTACCGCGAGTTCGAAGGAGTCATCCCCCGGGGCGAGTCCGGCAGCGGCACGGTCATCGTCTGGGACCAGGGCACCTACCGGCCGCTCGGGCACGACGGGCAGGGCGGTTTCGTCCCCTTCGCCGAGTCCCTGGAGCTGGGCCACGCGACGTTCTGGCTGTACGGGGCGAAGCTGCACGGCGAGTTCGCGCTCACCCGCATCCAGAAGGGCGACGAGCCGGACAGCGGCGGCCATGAGGCGTGGCTGCTGATCAAGGCCAACGACCGTCTCGCCGTACGCGGCAGGCCCGGCTCCCCCGACCCGTACCACGCCCGGTCCGCCCGTACGGGACGGACGCTGCACCAGGTCGCCGCGGCGGCCGCCCGGGGCCGCGGCGACTGACGCGCGAGTCCGCGGACCGGCGCGCGCCCAGCGGAATGCGGCCCTCTCAAGCTCCTCCGCCCGCGATCTCGGCGAGCATGTCGGTGTAGAGCGACCGCCGGTCGGGCCGGGCGTGGGCCTCGGCCCGGCGCAGGACCGGAAGCGCCGCCCCGCCGAAGCCGATGAGCGCGTCCCGGGCGGCCCTCCGGACCGCCGGCTTCGCGTGGCCGAGGAGCCGGACGAGGTCGGGCAGCGCGGGCTCCCAGGCGGCGCGTCCCAGCGTCCGGACCGCCATGCGCACCACCTCCGGCAGCGGGTCGGACAGCAGGAGCGCGGTGAGCCGGGCATGGGCGTCCCGGTCGAACAGGGCGCGCGAGGTCCGGTGTGCGTGCAGGCGTACCCCGGCACCCGGGTGGCGCAGCAACTCCTCGACCAGTGCTCGCAGTTCCGGGCCCGGACGGGTGCCGGGCGCGGGCGCGTGCTCCTCGACGAGGCGGGTGAGCACCCCGCGGATCTGCTCGGGTGTGCCCGTGCGGGCGAGGTCGAGCAGCTCCGGCAGCGACGGGGGGTCTGCCGGGGCCGCCGCGGCCCGGGAAGGGGTGCGCAGGGACGCGAGTGCGGCAATGTCCTCGTGTGCGGCCCCGGGGGTGCGCAAGGGGCCGTCGAGGAGGACGAGCGCGTCCGCCGGGGCCTCGCGGCCTTCGGTACGCAGGAGGCGCTCGGCCCTGGTCAGCGTGGGGGTCCGGAGCAGGCGCAGGCCGGCCAGCAGGTCGAGCAGCCCGAGTTCGCCCGCCTCGATGCGGGGTGCCAGGAGGTGGGCGAGGGTGTCGGCGGGAACGCGGCGCAGCGCGGTGCGGGCGGCCCCGTGCACGGCGGGCGGACCGTGTTCCCACCATCCGACGATCAGCGGGACGAGCGGGGGCAGCTCGTCCTCGGGCAGCTGAGTCACCCAGCGCAACGCCCGCTCGGGCAGCACCCCGGGGGCGGTCAGTTCCCCGCGGCAGCTGTCGGGGAGGCGCGCCTCCGGACGGGACACCTGCGGACCGGACGGGCGGTGGCGAGGCACCTCCAGGCGGGGCGCCTCCGGGCGGGACGCATCCGGGCCGTGTACCTCCCGGTCGAGCGCCCCCGGGCCGTGTACCTCCCGGTCCAGCGCCCCCGGACCGTGCACCTCCAGGTGGGCGAGCAGTTCCGGGGAAGTGGTCTCGGGGAGCACGTCGACCCGGCCGCGCAGATACGCCCGCAGCACGGTGCGCGACACCTCCGGCTCGGGCCAGCCCCGCAGGGCCAGCGCGGCGGCGGTCCGGCGCTCCGGGCTCCCGGCGTCCAGCATGCCCAGCAGCCGGACCCGCTGCGCAGCCGACCGGGGCTGGTCGAGATCGTCCGCCCGCACCGGACGTGACGGAACGCCGGCGGCCGCGCCCGCCGCCCACGTCTCGGCGATGGTCCACTCGGGTGCGTCGAGCGGCTGGAGTTCGGTCATCCAGTCGACGAGTCGCGCCTGTACCGTGAGCGGGGCTCCCGGGTACGCCTCGATGAGCGCGACGAGCAGGTCCCGGGATCCGGGCACGGCAGGCGGGCGACCGACCCCTTCCACCCCGGGGGCACGTGAGACTCCGGCCCCCTCCGCACCCGGAACACGCAAACCTCCGGCCCCGGCGGCGGCAGCACGCTCCCGGAACTCCGCCAGCGCTTCGGGCGTCCGTACCGACTCGGTCAACTCCGCCCGCCACAGGGCAGGTTCGTCGAACATCACCTCGTCCACGGGTACGCCGAACGCCTCACGGAGCACGGCGGGCGCGGCCCGCCAGGGGTCGGCGCCGAGGTGGGCGGCGGCGAGCGCCCGGTCGAGATCGGGGCGGACGAGCACCGCGTCGAGCTGCCGGAGCAACGTGAGCGTGGAGGCGGCCGTCCCGGGCCGGGGTGGGCCGCCGGGTCCTGCGGGCGGCAGGGCGCGAAGTGCCTCGACGACCGCGAAGCGCCGGCCGGCGGACAAGTGGGGTGCGACGGCGTGCAGGACGTCGATCAGCTCCCAGGCGAACCGCGCCGACTCCGACTGCTGCTCGCCCGGCTCTTCCTCGCGCGCAGCCCGACCGGTCGCCCCGGCCGCCTCTCCCGCGCCCGTGGCGGCGTCGAACGCGTCGGTCACCGTGCCGGAGTGTCGGGCGAACACCGCCACCTCGTCGGCGGACCACGGCCCCGGGCACAGGCGCAGGGCGCACCGCACCAGGCGGTTACGGAGACCCGCCTGGCCGACACTGTCGGCCAGGCCGAGCCAGTGGCCCAACAGGGCTCGTGCCGCGGCTGGTTCTTGGGTATCGGCGGTGGCCGGGGGTGTGGTCCGACGGGCGATGCGCAGGGCGAGCGCCGGATCCCAGCCGGCTCGCAGCAGAGCCGCCACGTCCGGGTC
>NZ_JBHXJG010000125.1:11075-20784 GCF_042723425.1 Streptomyces sp. NPDC058375
GGCGGGGCCCCGCCCGGGGCGTCCGGCGGCATCGGCACGCCGTGCCGGGCCATCGGTTCCGCCAGGTCCGTCACGGAGCCGGCGGCGAGCCGCACGCCGCCGTCGGCCACGAGCGCCAGCAGGGCGGGGACGGCCGGTGAGGCCGCCGCGTCGAGGGCGAGCACGGCCCGGGAGGTCACCTCGCGGTCGAGGGCGGTCAGCTGAAGGCGGCGGGCGCGCTCGTCCCCGGCCGCTTCGGCGGCGGCGAGGAGGGTCGCGGCGTAGGCGTCGCCCAGGACGGCCCGCAGCGCCCGCGTCAGCGCGGTCCGCAGCCCCGGGTTGTCGTCGCGGCCGAGCGCCCGCAGGAGATGCGGGACGGAGGCGGGCACACCCGTGTGCAGCAGAGCGGCCGCCGCGGTCTTCCTGATGTTCATGTTCGGGTGGTGGAGGCAGCCGGCGACCGCCTCGCCCGCCCAGCGGGCCCGTGCCGCACCCAGGGCCGACAGGGCCGCCCGTACGGTCCGGATGTCCGGGTGCGTGGTCAGCGGAACGAGCGTCGCGGACAGGGCCCGCGCGTCCGCGCCCGAGGTGTCGTGGGCCAGCAGCGCGATGACGTGCTTGCGCACGTGCGGATCGCGGCCGCGCAGCAGTCGGTGCACCCGGGCCCGGACGGACGCGGTCGCGGGGACCTGGAGCAGGGCCTTGAGCAGCACGGCCTGTTCACCGCCGGTGAGCCCGGGGCGCTCCAGCAGGCCGAGCAGCGTCGCGGTGAGGAACGCGTGCCCCGCGCCGGTGTCGTCGGGGGCGTCGAGCAGACAGACGGGCCTGATCCACCGCCGCTTCCGCAGCCGGCTCCCGAGGGCGCGCACCGCTTCCAGCGCCTCGGTCGGCAGCTCCGGTTCGCCGTTCGGCCGGCCCCGGCCGGCGGGTGCGAGGCCGGGATACGGGGTGTCCGTCCCGGGCCGGGGCGGGCCGGCGTCGGGGCCGGGGGGCGCGGCGAGATCGCGCACGATGCGCAGGAGCAGGTCGGACACCAGGGGCAGGGTCTCCCTGCCGGCGTACTCCGTGATCCGGTGGAGCGCCGCCACGGGGGCGTCCAGGTCCACGCGGGCGCGCAGAACGGCGAGTTCCCGCTCGTCGGGGGCGCCGAGGTCGGCCTCGATGTCGTGCGGGAGGTGCTGGGGGTCGAGCCGGGCGAGCAGGTCCCGCCGCTGCCCGGGTTCGCGGGTGAGGTGCCACAGGAGGGCCAGCGCCTGGTCGCGTACGGGGCGCAGTTCGGGTGCGACGGGCAGACGGGGTGAGCTGCCTCGGGCCGGGGCCGGGTCGTCTGCCTGGCCGTCTGCCGGGGCGGGGACACCGAACGCTCGGGCCAGGGTCGATCGCGTCCGGTCCCCGCCGATGGCCTCCAGGGCGTCCAGCGCGGCCGCCGGAGCCGTGGGCAGCAGGGCGAGGACGGCCTCCTCGGCGTTCGGGGGGCGCAGGACGCGGATCGCGGCGAGGAACGGGCGCGGGGCACGGGCGGCCGGGAGAAGCCGCGCGACGGCCTCGCCGATGGGGACGTCGACGGCCCCCTGCCGCGCCAGGGCGACCAGCAGCTCCAGCCGGCGCGTCCAGTCCGGCGCGGTGGGCGGGGCGTCGATGAGGGCGTCGAACAGCGGGCGACGGCAGGTGTAGAGGACCGTGGCGATGTCCTCCGCCGGAAGTGTCCGGTCGGCCAGGGCCAGGTCGAGGAGCGGCCCGGCGTCCTGATCCGCCGGGAAGTGGCCGCGCCGGTGCAGTCCGCGCAGACAGGTCAGCACCGGCCCGGCGAGCAGGAGGGGGTCCGTGGCGGCCAGGGCCACCAGGCGGCCGACGTCGGTGCGTTCCGCCCGTTCGCCCAGGAGTTCCACGGCCTGGCGGCGCAGGTCCGGTGCCGCGGTCGGATCTTCGGCGGTGCTCCACAGCACCGTGTGGTGACCGTGCCGGGCTCCGGCGACGAGTGCGGCCGCCGCGAGCGCCGCCGGGCCGCCGCGGTCGGCGCCCCCGCCCTCCCGGACGCCCGCCGGCCGGGTCAGCAGCGAGGGGGCCAAGGGGGTCACCGCCGCCCAGGGTTCGGCGAGTTCGTGCAGCGCACCGGTCACGACGCCATGGTCGGGCGCGTCGAGCAGTCGGACCAGCAGACCGCGCGTGAACGCCGGTGCGAGCAGTCCCGCGTGCAGTCCGTCGCGGGCCAGCCGCAGCGCCTCGGCCTGGAGGACCGGGTTCCCGGTGCCGACGAGTTCGGCCACCAGGCGGTCGGGGCGGTGTGCCTCGGCCGCGTCGCTCTCGCGGACGGCCCGGTAGAGGAGTTCGCCCGGCGGTTCCGTACGCAGGACCGCCTGGTCGCCGAGGAGTTCGGTCCGCAGCCAGGCGATCCGTACCCGGGCGGGCAGCGCGGCCGTCCGCCAGTCGGGCAGTCGGTGGCGCGGCTTCCGTGCGCCGAGCCGGGCGTGGAGTCCGGCGAGCAGGAGGGACTCCTCGGGCGACGCCCCCGGGCTGTCGGGCAACAGCCGGACCGGCAGGGCAGGATGCCCGGCCCCGCCCTCGCCCCTGTCACCGGCGTCCGGGGCGTCCGGCATGGCCGTGCGTTCGGTGAGGAGAGTGAGGCCGAGGTGCCGTATCCGGGGTGCGGGATGCCGGACCAGCCGGCCGAGCAGGTCCGGCGGGCAGGTGCGGGCGTCGAGGCGCCGGGCGAGGAGACCGGCGTCGGCTCGGTCGAGGGCGTCGTCGATCTCTTGGTCCGGTCGGGTGGTCACCGAGGGATGGTAGGCGTCCGCTTCGCCCTGTCGCCCCCGGTTATCCGGACGCCGGGTACCGCCCCGGCCCGTCCTGATCGATGATGTTGCCCGGGGCCGCCGCCCCGTCAGGAGCAACAGCCGTTGGACGAAAGGGTTGTCATGCGGGAACAGCCGACGGACCCGGCGACGACGGACGCGGACGCGCGGGAGCTGTCCCGTACGGGAGCGGACGCCCAGGTGATCGTGGTGGGGGCGGGTCCGGCCGGGTCCTCGGCCGCGTATCACCTGGCGCGGGCCGGAGTGGACGTGATCCTGCTGGAGAAGGCCCGCTTCCCCCGGGAGAAGGTGTGCGGCGACGGTCTCACCCCGCGCGCGGTGCACCAGCTCATCCGGATGGGCGTCGACATCACCGCACCGGGCTGGACGCGTTCGCGCGGGATGCGCTGGGTGGCCGGGAAGCATCAGGTGCACATCGAGTGGCCGGCGCTGGGCCGCTACCCGGACTTCGGACTCTCCCGCAGCCGGCACGACTTCGACGACATCCTGGCCCGGCACGCCGTCGCGGCCGGGGCCCGGCTGTACAGCGGCTGGAAGGCGGAGCGGCCGCTGACGGACCGGGCGGGCCGGGTCACGGGGGTCGCGGCATCCTCCGACTCCCCTGACGTCCCCGAGCCGGTCGACTTCCGCGCGCCGGTCGTCGTCGCGGCCGACGGGGCGTCAGCCCGCCTCGCCCTGGCGCTGGGCCTGGAGCGGGATCCCCGACGGCAGATCGCGACCGCCGCCCGGCGCTACTACCGCAGCCCCGAACGCTCCCGGGAGGAGTACCTGGAGCTGTGGGCCGACCTCCGCTTCCCCGACGGCGGCCCGTACCTCCCCGGCTACGGCTGGATCTTCCCGATGGGCGACGGCCGGGTCAACGTCGGGCTCGGTGCGCTCCCCCACCGGCGGCACGGCAAGGCGGACCTCCGCGCCACCCTGGACCAGTGGCTGGCCCGTACGCCGGAGGAGTGGGGGTTGCGCGAGGAGAACGCGGAGGGCCCGGTCCGCAGTGCCGCTCTGCCGCTCGGTTTCAACCGCCATCCGCTGTACGCCCGGGGGCTGCTGCTGGTCGGCGACTCCGGCGGGATGGTCAGCCCCTGGAACGGCGAGGGCATCGCCCAGGCGATGGAGGCGGGCGAGGTGGCCGCCGAGACCGCGGCCCTCGCCCTGGCCCACCCCCACGGGCCCCGGCGCGAACAGGTGCTGCGAGGCTACCCGGTGGAGATGAACCGCCGCTGGGGCCGCTACTACCGGCTGGGGAACACCGCCGCCGACCTGGTCTTCAGCCGCTCGGGCTTCCAGCCGGTGCTCAACCGGTACGTCATGGGCTCGCCCTTCGTCCTCGACCTGCTGGCCCGGCTGCTCACCGACCTCACGGACAAGCCCTCGCGAGATGTGGCCGACCATGTCCTCAACACGGCGTTCCGCCTCGTCCCGGCCCCGGGGGCGGGACGGCGTGGCGGGGCCCGGGGCCGGAAGCCCTGACGGCCGGCGCCCCGCCTCAGGAACGGACCGAAGGAAGACGGCATGGACATCACCGCGCGCGGGCTCAACCGCTCAACGCTCGCCCGGCAGTTGCTGCTGCGCCGCGAGCCGCTGGACGCCGCCCGGGGGGTGCGGCGCGTGGTGGCGCTCCAGGCGCAGCAGCCGGCCTCGCCCTACCTCGCCCTTTGGAACCGGCTCGCGGACTTCGATCCGGCCGGGCTCGACGCCGCGTTCGCCGATCACGCCGTCGTCAAGGCGACGCTGATGCGGCTCACGCTCCACGCCGTGCACGCGGAGGACCACCCGGCGTTCCGGGACAGTTCGCGATGGTCCGGCGGACGCGGGCGCGGGCGGCGCTCGCTGAGCTCGCCGGGGAGGTGGAGCGGCTGGAGGGGCCGGAGGGCGAGGAGTTGTTCGATCTGCCGGGTGCTCCGCGGCCGGACGGGGCGGAGCCCGCGCCGCCCCGGCTGATGGCGATGTGGGACAGCGTCCTGCTGGCGTACGCGGACCGGGGCCGGGTCCTGCCGTCCGCGTACCGCAGGGTCGTGATCCGTGCGAACGGGGACGTGCTGCCGACGCTGCTGGTCGACGGGTACGTGGCCGGGGTGTGGCGCCCGGTCGCCGGGGGCATCGAGGCGGCCGCGTTCCATCCGCTGCCCGACGAGGTCTGGGAGGGGCTCGCCGTCGAGGCCCGGTCTCTGGTGGGGTTCCTCGCCGGCCGGGAACCGGAGGTCTACCGCCGCTACGGCCACTGGTGGAGCCGGCTTCCGGGCGCCACCGTGCGGCTGCTGCCCGGTGGTTGAGGACGGTCGCCCGATCCGTGATTCCGCGCACGGGTTCTCTACAGGCCTGTAGATTACGGTCTGCCGTCCCGTGAGGGATCCGGTCGGCTCCGCGTCCGCTCCACTCCAGAGAAAGCAGCAACCATGTTCGGGATCGGCGAGCTCACTCTCCTTCTCCTGGTGATCGTGGCGGTGCTGGCCGTGAAGAGGCTGCCCGATCTCGTGCGGTCGGCCGGGAAGGCCGCGCGCATTCTCAAGAGCGAGAAGCGCGCGCTCAAGGACCAGAAGCCCGACGCGGACGGCGGCCCGCACCGGCCGTCCCCCCGGGTCATCCGCGGGGAGACGGCCGAGCGGGACGCCCCCTAGGGCCGTCGCCTAGGACGCGGCCTCGGGTGGCGTCTGCGGGTGCAGCAGCCTCGCGAGCAGATCGTCCAGGCTGACCAGTCCGGTGAGCCGGCCCTCCCCGTCCCGTACGACGGCGATCGTGGCCCGCCGCTCGCGCAACTGCTCCACCGCGTGCGCCGCGGTGGCGTCCGGGGCGAGTTCCGGGACCGGGCGGGCCAGGTCCCGGGCGAGGGCCGCCCTCGACCGGGCGCGAGCGACCAGGGCGTCGCGGGCGTGCACCGATCCGAGGACCTCCTCCCCGTCCCGTACCAGCAGGCGGGTGCGGTCGGCTTCGGCGGCGGTGGCGAGGACCTCGTCGAGTCCCGCGTCGGCCGGGACGGTCGCGATCCGTTCGGCGGGGATCTGCAGGGTGGAGACCGGGGCCTGCGGTTCGGTCAGGGACCGGGTCATCAGCCCGGAGTCGCCCTTGCTGATCAGCCCGAGCCGCTCGGACTCCTCGATGAGGTGGGTGAGCTGGTCCCGGTTGTGCACCGAGGTCAGCTCGTCGCGCGGGGTGACCCGGCAGAGCCGCACCAGGCCGTTGCTGATCCAGTTCATCAGCCGGATCAGCGGCCGTACGGCGTTGACCACGGCCCGGAAGGCCGGGCTCAGGAGCATCGCGGAGCGCTCCGGGTGGGCGATGGCCCAGGATTTCGGGGCCATTTCGCCGACCACCATGTGCAGGAAGACGACGACGATCATCGCCAGCGCGAAGGCGACGCCGTAGCTGAGGGCCGCGGGCAGTCCGAGCCGCTCCAGCAGCGGGTCCAGCTCGTGCGAGATGGCGGGCTTGGACACGGAGCCCAGGCCCAGCGTGCAGATGGTGATGCCGAGTTGGGCTCCCGCGAGCATCAGCGACAGCTCACGCATCCCGGCGAGCGCCGCCTTGGCCCCGCGCTGCCCGCGGGCCACGGCCTGTTCCATGCGGTGGTGCTTGGCGGCGACCAGGGCGAATTCGGCGGCGACGAAGAACCCGCTGCCGATGAGCAGCAGGACGGTCACGAAGAGGGCCAGGGGGAAGCTCATGCCTGCGGCTCCTGTTCGATGCGGACGTACTCGGCGACGTGCCGGTCGAGCGAGCGGACGGCGATCCGGACGCCGGAGACGGTCAGCCGGTCCCCCACCGTCGGGAAGCGGCCGAGCCGGTCGATGATCAGTCCGGCCAGGGTGTCGTAGTCGTCGCTCTCCTGGGGCAGTTCGATCCCGGTGGCCTCCTCGATCTCGTCGAGGCGGCGGCCCGCGTCCACGATCCAGCCGGAGCCGTCGGCGACCGCGAGTTCGACGACGGTGTCGGACTCGTCGGCGATGTCCCCGACGAGTTCCTCGGCGATGTCCTCGTAGGTGACGATCCCGGCGAGACCTCCGTGCTCGTCCAGGACGACGGCGAACTCGTCGTCGCGCTCACGCATCTGCGTCACGGCGGCGGGCAGTTTCAGCAGTTCGGGCAGGAGGAGCGGATCGCGGGCCAGCGAGCCGACCGTGGTGCGGCCGACCTCCGCGGCGGGCAGCCGCATCAGTTCCCGTACGCCCAGGACCCCGGCCGGGTCGTCCGGGTGGTCCCCGAGCACCGGGTAGTTGGAGTGCCCGTGGCGGGCGATGAGCTCGACGGCCTCGGTGGCGAGCGCGTCCCGGCGGACGAATGCCACATCGGCGCGCGGGATCATCACCTCGCCCAGGGTCCGCTCGGAGAACTCCAGGGCGTGGTCCATGAGTTCGGCCGTGGCGGCCGGGAGTTCGCCCTGTTCGTGGGATTCGCCGATGAGGTGGCCCAGCTCCTCCAGGGTGGCGCCGTGGTGCAGTTCCTCGACGGGTTCGATGCCGATCCGGCGCAGCAGCCGGTTGGCCGCGCTGTCGAAGATGTGGATCACCGGGCCGACGATCCGCAGGTAGATCAGGGTGGAGGCGGCCAGGGACTTCGCCATCGGCTCCGGGATGGCGAGGGCCAGGTTCTTGGGGGCGAGTTCGCCCAGGACCATCTGGATGACGGTCGCGACCACGAAGGAGAGCACGACGGAGATGCCGGAGACCACGCCGTCGGGGATGCCCGTGCCGCTCAGGGCGGGGCGCAGCAGCGCGGAGACGGACGGTTCGGCGAGGAAGCCGACGACCAGCCCCGTGACGGTGATGCCGAGCTGCGCGCCGGACAGCATGAACGAGAGGCGCTCCAGCACGTTCACCGCGCGGGCGGCACGCTTGTCCCCGGCCGCGGCCTCCCGGGCGAGGGTCAGCCGGTCCGCGGAGACGTACGCGAACTCCTGGGCCACGAAGTAGCCGGTCCCGGCGGTGAGGACGAACACGGCCAGGAGGCCGAGCAGGGCGGAGATCATCGCTCACCCGCCCGGCGCGGGAGGCGGTGGGCGGCCCTGCCAGGGGCCGGGGCCGCGGTTCGGTGAGGGTGGGGGTCAGGCCCCGATGGGCCCGGACTGGCGGACAACGCGTGGCTCCTGTCCGGCTGGATTCACCAGCCATGGATTCGTGTGGGACGCACTCCGGCCGCACGGTGGTGACCCGCCGCCCGGTGGTGACGGGCTCCCGGCGCCGGGTGGCGTCAGGTGACGCCGTCGTAGTCCTGGCCGACGATCAGGGTGAGGGCTTGGTCCGCGCTCCGCGCGTCCTGGTCCGCCTTCGCCCCGTGCAGCCGGGAGGTGAGCACCCGGGCATGATTCTCCATGCCGGGCGGGTGGAGGACCGCCGTCCGCTCCGCCTGTCGCGGGGCGTTTCCGGTGCCGAGGACGGTGAACCCCAGCGCGCGCAGCTCCTCGGCGACCTGGGCGGCGCGGCCGGAGACGCCGGTGCCGTTGAGCACCCGGACCTGGACGGAACGGGCGTACAGCGGGTTCGCCGCGGCCTTCTTCAGAGCCTTCCCGTCGATCTCGCGGTCCGCCGCGAGCGACCGGAAGAGGTCGCCCGCCTGCGGGTACTGCCAGACGACGTTGGCCTTGTCGGTCGGCACGTCGGCCTCGCGGGCGTAGTTGGGCACGGTGACGAAGGTCAGCCGGTCGCTCGGTATGTCCTGGACCTCCGAGGCGAGCGATGCCAGCGGTTTGACGCCGGCCAGCGCCCGGTCGGTGGTGATCGAGCGGGTGGCGGAGTCGAGGAATCCGTAGAGGTCGGCGGGGCTGGTCAGGGTCTTTCGCGCCTTGGCGGCGAGCGCCTCCATGAACTCCTGCTGGCGTCCGATGCGTCCGAGGTCGGAGCCGTCGCCGACGCTGTAGCGGGTCCGGACGTAGCCGAGGGCGTCCTCGCCCTGGACGGTCTGGCAGCCGGCTTCGAGGTCCAGGTGGGCCTTGGGGTCGCGGATCGGCGTCCTGGGGCAGACCTCGATGCCTTCCAGGGCGTTCACCATGCCTTTGAACCCCTGGAAGTCGACGGAGGCGAAGTGGTCGATGCGCAGTCCGGTGCTCTGCTCCACCGTCTTGATGGTGCAGGCCGCGGCGCCCGCGACGTCTCCGCCGGACCCGCCGATGGCGAACGACTCGTTGATCTTGAAGCGGTGCGGGTCCGAGGTGTTCCCGTCGCCCCGGTCGCAGGCGGGTATGCGGACCCAGGAGTCGCGTGGCAGGGAGACCACGGTGGCCCATTTCCGGTCGGCGGCCAGGTGCATGACCATCAGGGTGTCCGACTGCATGGTCGTCAGCCCCCTGCCGTACGCGGCGTTGTCGCCGTCCCTGCTGTCCGACCCGACGACCAGGATGTTCTTGGAGCCCGGGCTCAGGTTCTCGGGGCGGTCGCCGCCGATCTTCCCGTCGACGTCGGCGGCGTGGATGTTGCCGTCCAGCTGCCGGTAGACCCAGGCGCCCGTTCCGGCGGCGCCCACGATCAGCAGGGCCAGCACTCCGGCCGACCACAGCAGGATCCGCCCCCGCCGGGTCAGCGAGGCCCCGCGTCCCGCCCGCCGACCGTGGCGTTTCCCACGCCGTACCGTACGGCCGTGGCGCCCTTGGCCATCCGTGTCCACACTGCCCTCCGAGCTCCCGCCCCGCCCCTTCGGCGTGCGACGGGGCCCCGCACTCTGCGGCTGATGAACTCTACAGGGGTGTAGATGGGAGGGGTTCGACGTGGTTGCGGCGAGGCCGGGCGCCGGTGCCTCGTCGGAGGGGGCTACAGCGGGGTCGCCGCCTCCAGGACGAGGAACAGGGCGACGGCCGCGTTCAGCGCGGACAGGGCGGAGACGGTCGTCCCGGCGGCGGCGACGAGCGCGGCGACGCCGGCCGGGGTGAGGGCGGGGGGCCAGCCCCGGTCCGGCGGCACGGGGCCCAGGAGCGCCGCCACCCGGCGCGGCAC
>NZ_JBHXJG010000126.1:0-20767 GCF_042723425.1 Streptomyces sp. NPDC058375
CTTTTACACCGCATCCAGGGGGATTTCCTATGCTTTCGTCGCCACCGGGCGCTCATCTCGGCCTCCCCGAGGCCGCCTACAAGAGGGGCTATCGCAACCCCTCCCATCTGCGCGACGCGATCGCCGCGGCCCATACGACCCGGCTGTGGCGGACCACCGGAACCGCCGTCGTGGACCATCTGAGCGTCGTGGTCCTGCTGCTCGCGGCCACCTCCCCGGCCGTCCGCGCCGCCGGCTGGTGGGCCCTCGCCCTCGCGCTCCCCGTCGCCGTCCTCCTCGCGGCGCGCCAGCTGCGCGCGCTCGAATGCCTCGTCCACGAGGCGTCCCACTTCAACTGGAGCCGACGCCACCGCACGGCGGGCGACGTCCTGGCCACCCTGCTGGCGGGGGTGCCCACCGGGGCCCGGATCGACGACTACCGGGCGAGCCACCTGCTGCACCACGGACGCTTCGGCACGGCCGAGGACCCCGACCGCGCCCGTTACGAGGAGCTCGACCTCGAAAACCTCGACCGCTCCGGCGTCCTGCCGTACACCCTCGGCATGATCCGGCGGTTCGGCGCCTACCAGCGCGGCTGGCTGGAGTCCATGGGATCCGCGCCCCTCACCACCGCCCTGCCCTTCCTGTGGTGCGCCGTCGTGATCGTGCTGCCCGCCCACCTGCTGGGCGGCCCGGCCTGGGCGGTGGCCGCGGGACTCGGCTGGCTCGCCACCCACCTCGTCGGCCTGCCCGCCCTGCGCTTCGTCGGCGAGGCCAACGAACACCTCTACCGCGAGGCCGACACCGTCTTCGGCGGCACGGTCAGCAACATCGGCCTTCGCCAACGGCTGCTCTTCCACCCCCACGGCGACGGCTTCCACACCGTCCACCACCTGTGGCCCGGCGTACCGCACCACAAGATCGCCCGGCTGCACCGCGCCCTCCTCGCGAACGACGAGGCGTACCGCACCACGATCCGCTACCGCACCCGCGTCCTGGAACGGCCCCGCACAGGCCTGCCGCGGGAGGCGGCGTGAGCACCCGGCTGGTCTGCCTGCCGTACGCGGGAGCGGGCGCCGGCGTCTACCGGCACTGGAAGGCGCTCTCCACCCCGGACCTGACCGCCGTGCCGATCCAGCTCCCCGGCCGCGAGGAGGAGTTCGGCCTCCCCTTCCACCCCACCTTCGAGGCGGCCGCGCAGAGCACGGCCGACCGCATCGTCGCCGCCGTCGGAGCCGACCCCTTCGTCGTCTTCGGCCACAGCTTCGGGGCCGCTCTCGCCCACGGCGCCACCCGGGAACTGGTGGCCCGCGGCGGCCACCGCCCCCGCCACCTGATCGTCAGCGGCACGGTCAGCCCCCGCCACCGCCGCCCGCTGCCGATCTCCGCCACCGACGACGAACAGGCCGTGGCGGACCTCTGCGCGGCCACCGGCCAGACCCTCGACGGGGACCTGACCCTGCTGCGCGACCCCGACCTGCGCTCCCTGCTGCTGCCGGCCCTGCGCGCCGACGTCGCGCTGATGACCCCGGACCCCGCGCGGGAACCGGAACCCCTGCCCCTGCCCCTGACCGCGATCCGCGGCACCGACGACGCCCTGGTCCCCACCGCCCCCTGGCTGGACTGGGCCGCCTACACCTCGGAGATGTTCCACTCCCTCGACCTGCCGGGCGGACACATGTACCTCGCCGACGACTGGAACGCGATGTGGCAGACGGTGCGGGGGCTCCTCTGAGCCGCCGGGCACACGAACCCCCCACGACAAGACCCCCCTGTCTGCATCACGGCAGGTCAGGGGGGTCCGACCTGCGGCTTTACCAAGCCTTTGCGTGCGAATCAGACTTTCCAATCCATTTCCGTCCCGCTCCATTCTGCTCGATCCTGCTGCCCCGAGTCGGTGTGCCCACTGGTGGGCACACCCTCAATGCCGAACAACTCGGAGTCACCAAGCGAGCATGGCGGCTGTGCCAGTGCGTGGCGGCGAGCATGGGCTGCGCCCTGCTCCCCGAGACCGCGGCGACCCGGCCCGCGGCCTGCGGAGAAGTGGCCGCCGTACCCATGACGGGAAGCGCCTCGCAGACCGACGTCACGATGACCTGGCTGCGCAGGTCTCAGCTGCGGCCGAGCGTGCCGGCGTTCCTCGCCACCGCGCGCTCCGCCTTCGAGGACATCGCGTCCGGACGAGCCGCCTGACGGCGGGGCCTGCTCGACGATCAGGTTTGGCTGAAGGTGCGTCGGTAGGCGCCGGGCGTAGTGCCCAGATGCGCCCGGAAGCGGCGGCGCAGGTTGACCGCCGAGGTGAGTCCGACGCGGGAGGCGATGGCTTCGACCGGCAGGTCGGTCTGCTCCAGCAATACCCTCGCCGCGTCCAGGCGTTGGCGGAGCAGCCACTGTCCCGGGCTGGTGCCGAGCTGCTCGGCGAACCGCCGGGCGAGGGTCCGGCCGGAAAGCCCGGCGCGTGCCGCGAGCCGGGCGAGGGGCAGCCGAGTGTCGAGCCGGGAGGCGGCCCACTCCAGCACGGGCGCCAATGACTCGTCCGCCCTGACCGGTACGGGCCGTACGGTGTACTGGAGTTGACTGCCCTCCCGATGCGGCGGCAGGACCATGTTCCTGGCGATCTGGGCGGCGTACGCCGCGCCGTGGTCGGAACGTACCAGGTGCAGGCACAGGTCGATGCCCGCGCCGGTTCCGGCGCTGGTCGCCACATCGCCGTGGTCCACGAAGAGCACGTCCTCGTCCACCCGCACCTGGGGGAAGGCGGCAGCGAGGCGGGCCGAGTCACGCCAGTGGGTGGTGGCGCGGCGGCCGTCGAGCAGTCCGGCCTGGGCGAGGACGAAAGCCCCCGTGCAGATGGCGACGATCCTCGCCCCGCGCCGGTGGGCAGCCCGCAGCGCCGCGATGACGGTCGGTGGCACAGGTACGCCGGGCGGCTGCCAGCCGGGGACAACCACGGTGTCCGCCTGCTCCAAGGCCTCAAGACCGGCGTCGACGAGCATCTCGTAACCGGCGGTGGTCTGCAGGGGGCCAGGGTGCTCGGCGCAGTTTCGGAAGCTGTAGCGGGGCCGCTCGCCCTCCGGGACGGTGCCGAAGACCTCGGTGGCGCAAGCGAGTTCGAAGGGCGACTGAGGCAGGTTGAGTAGGGCGACCACCCGATGAGGACTCACGGCAAGATTGTACTTACAGATGTCTTTCTGGACTCTCAGCCTGGCGGTCCACACAGGTCACAGTGGACCCATGAGTGAACCGACTGAAGCGACCGTGTTGAGGACCGCAGTCCAGGTCGATGGCGAGACAACCAGTTACCTGACCGCAGGGCACGGCGGCGCGCCCGTGTTGCTGCTGCACGGGACGTACTGGAGCCGTGTCTGGCTCCCTGTACTGGAGCATCTCGCCGACGCGGGGTTGCGTCCCCTCGCGGTCGATCTCCCTGGCCTTGGCCGCTCGGGAGGCCGACTCACGCCGGAAACAGCCACGGTCCCGGCCCTCGCCGACTGGGTGACCCGATTCGCCTCCGCGTTGAACCTCTCCGGCCCCATCGCCGTGGCAGGCCACGACATCGGCGGCGCCATCGCCCAGCACCTCCTCGCCCACAACGGGCTCGACGTGTCCCGCCTCGCCCTGGTCAACTCGGTCCTCTACGACTCCTGGCCCGCACCCCACGTGGCCCACTTCCGGGACGCCGACTCGACCGAGGATGTGCTCGACAACCGTCGGCAGGCGGTGACGAGGGTGCTGGCCGGTGCCGCCACCGAGCCGTTGATCGCGGACTACGTCGATCCGTGGACCGATGAGCGGGTGCGCCGCTCCTGGATGGCCCTGGCGGGCGCGGCCGACAACCGCTATACCCTTGACCTCGTTCCCGCACTGCAGCGCTCCACCACTCCCAAGCTGCTGATCTGGGGCGAGGACGACCTCCACGAGACGGTGGAATACGCCGAACGGTTCGCCTCCGAGATCCCCCACACCTCGCTCATCCGCGTCCCACATGCGGATCACATCCCCACGGAGAACGCCGCCGACCAGATCGGCCGCGCACTCACCAAGTTCTTCACTGCGTAGACGCATTACGGCCGATCAGCTTTGAGCCGGCTGGACCAGGAAGAATGCCGTGCCTGCAGTAGTGGTTCTTGCAGCGTTCCCCGCATACGCGCCGGCCGCATCCCCATGCGCAGCATGTCCCGGAGCGGGGAGGGCGACTGCTCAGATCGACGTCAGTTCCCTCAGTTCCCGTAGAGGGTGGGCAGGTCGACCAGGAGGACGTCGTCGCGGCGGGCGGCCAGTTCGGTCAGGTCGGGATAGAAGCCGTGCAACGAGTACAGGGCCAGTGTGGCGTGGGTGGTGTCGTACCCCTGGTCGGTGAGCAGGCTGCGGATGCGTTCAAGGCGTTGCAGGTCGCCGGTACCGCGGCGGGCGGCGGTCGCCTTGGCTTCGCCCAGGAGCGCGATCCGCGCGCGGGGGGACTGCGGGCGCTCGCCGGCGGCCAGAGCGATGACATCGACCTCGTGCTTGGTACGGGCCGCCGGATCGGCGACCTCGGTGGTGCCGACCGGCCCGGCCAGCCCTCCCGGTAGCAGGGTGTGGGCGTAGCGGCGGGTGAAGTCCCGGGCCAAGTCCTCGAAGTGCGGGCCGAGAATCTTTGAGTTGAAGGCCGGGGCGGCCTGCTGCCACACCTGCTCGGCAAATCCCTGCTCCACGGCGGCCGCCTGGGGCAGGGTGATCAGCTGATTGAAGCGGATGACCGGGTCGGCGAGCGTGATGACCGGGTGCCGGGTACGCAGGATGTCCTGTTCGCGCCGGATGTAGCCGGTGGACTCCAGGACACCCAGCGGGTGGGCGACGGCGTTGCGCGGGCGTTCGAGCGCCGCACCGATCTTGCTGGGGGTGGTGGCGCCCTGGGCGAGCGCGGTGAGGATGTCGTAGTACAGGGTGTGCTGCGTGATCCGCGGGTCCTCACGCAGCAGGTACTCGGTCTCGGTACGGGAGTACACTGCCCGGCCCGGGTCGAGCAGGGTACGGGCCAGCCAGGCTTCGAAACCATCGTCCGGGTGGGGCCTGGCCCCCACCGGCCGGTAACCGGGAGCCCCGCCGAGCACCGCATGCACCTTCAGCGCGGTCAGCGGGTCGGCGATCTGCCAGAAGGCCCGGCTGTCCCGGTAGTCGAAGGCACCGAGGCGCAGATCGACCACGGCGCGGCCTCGCAGCGGCTTGGTGCCAGAGAGCAGTTCGTTCATGACGCTCATCGCGGAACCGCACAGAATCAACCTGGGCCCAGGCCCCGCGTCCGGCCGTGCCCCGCGCTGACGCTCGTCGTAGAGCTGCTGAAGCAGCCCCGGGATCTCGGGCGAGTGCTGGAGCAGATACGGCAACTCGTCGATCACCAGCAGTGGCTGCTGCGAACGCACCGTCACATCAAGCGCGTTGGACAGAACATCGCGCCAGTCGGTCAGGCGCAGGCTCCCCGGGCGCAGACCCGCGTGGGCGGCGACCGCGTCACTGAACCGCTGGATCGCAGGCAGCCGCCCCTCTTCCCGAACCGCCGTCACATACAAGCCGCCGACCTGCTCAGAGAGCGCCTGCAACAGGTACGACTTCCCGTGCCGCCGACGCCCCGACACGATGCCCAACCGCATCGCGGGATCCGGATCGGTAAGGAAGTCCGTCAGCAGACTCCACTCCCGATCCCGGTCGACCACATCGTCCGGCTTGCCGAGCAGACCCTTCCGCATTCGACCTCCCACACAACGACTACGACGGATCCCGTCTAAGTCTACTTGGACTCAATTAGTCGCACTCGGCTTTCCCTCACCTCACATCACGCGCTGCCGGTGAACCAGGCAGACACGCGAACCCGCACCACCGACGACAGGGCCTAGGAGATCCAACGGAGATGAAGCGACCGAGCAAACCCCCAAAACAAGGGGCTCAACCGCTCCAGCGCGGGCACCGCCATGCCCATCAATGGGCACAAAAAATGCCCCCTGAAACTGCGTTTCCGCAGGTCAGAGGGCACTTATGAAGTGGAGCCTAGGAGATTCGAACTCCTGACATCTGCCTTGCAAAGGCAGCGCTCTACCAACTGAGCTAAGGCCCCGGGCCACAACGAACGAGGGCAACGCCCAGCACGTCCGTGCCAGGGCTACCGTCGCAGACCAGAGTACCGGGTGACCCCCGTAATCCTGCAAAAGGATAGGGACTCCCCGTCGGCGACCACGCTCCGTAAGATGCTCGCAAGGTTCGCAGCAGCGAAGCCGCAGCGATGGGGAGACGCCATGGACGCAGCGCAACAAGAGGCGACGGCAAGAGCCAGAGAGCTTCAACGCAGCTGGTACGGAGAGCCGTTGGGGGCGCTCTTCCGCCGGCTGATCGATGACCTCGGCCTCAACCAGGCCCGGCTGGCCGCTGTTCTCGGGCTCTCCGCCCCGATGCTCTCCCAGCTCATGAGCGGCCAGCGGGCCAAGATCGGGAACCCCGCGGTGGTCCAGCGCGTCCAGGCCCTTCAGGAGCTGGCGAGCCAGGTGGCCGACGGCAGCGTCAGTGCGGGCGAGGCCACCGACCGCATGGAGGAGATCAAGAAGTCGCAAGGAGGCTCGGTCCTGACCGCCACCGGCCAGACCGGCTCCACCGGCGGCGCTCCCACCGTCCGCCGTGTGGTGCGCGAGATCCAGTCCCTGCTGCGGTCGGTCGCGGCGGCCGGCGACATCATCGATGCCGCGGACGCCCTCGCCCCGACCCACCCGGAGCTGGCAGAGTTCCTCAAGGTGTACGGAGCGGGACGCACCGCGGACGCGGTCGCGCACTACGAAGGACACCAGAGCTAGGGCTTTCGCCCGGATGGCAGGCCGGAAGGGCACGGGGGCCGGACACGGGCCGCGGCGGACGCCGCGGCACCACGGGAACGGGGAGCGGGCGCAGCACAATGGGTGAGGTCTTCGCCGGTCGGTACGAGCTGATCGATCCGATCGGACGCGGTGGGGTCGGGGCCGTCTGGCGGGCCTGGGACCACCGCCGCCGCAGGTACGTCGCGGCCAAGGTGCTCCAGCAGAGCGACGCGCACACGCTGCTGCGCTTCGTCCGCGAGCAGGCGCTGCGCATCGAGCACCCGCATGTGCTGGCTCCGGCCAGCTGGGCCGCCGACGACGACAAGGTCCTGTTCACCATGGACCTGGTGAGCGGCGGCTCGCTCGCCCATGTCATCGGCGACTACGGCCCGTTGCCGCCGCGCTTCGTCTGCCTGCTGCTGGACCAGCTGCTCTCCGGCCTCTCCACGGTGCACGCCGAAGGGGTGGTGCACCGCGACATCAAGCCCGCCAACATCCTGATGGAGGCGACCGGAACGGGCCGCCCGCATCTGCGCCTGTCCGACTTCGGCATCTCGATGCGCAAGGGCGAACCCCGGCTGACCGAGACCAACTACGTGGTCGGCACGCCCGGTTACTTCGCCCCCGAGCAGATGATGGGCGCCGAGCCCGACTTCCCCGCCGACCTCTTCGCGGTCGGCCTGGTCGCGCTCTACCTCCTCCAGGGCCAGAAGCCCGACTCCCAGGCGCTGGTCGAGCACTTCGCCGAGCACGGCACCCCGAGCGCCCCCACCGGCATTCCCGAGCCGCTGTGGCAGGTGCTCGCCGGTCTGCTCCAGCCCGACCCGCACGCCCGCTTCCGCACGGCGACGGGCGCGCGCAAGGCGCTCACCGCGGCGGTCGAGATGCTGCCCGAAGCCGGGCCGGACGACGAGCCGGTGGAGGTGTTCGACCAGATCGGGCAGCTGCCCGCGGGGTTCGGCCCCGACGGGCCCGTGACCGCCCCCCAGCAGCCCGCGGAGCCCGCACCCGGCCCCACGACCGGACCCGCTCCGCAGGCGTCCGGCGTGCAGCCCTCCGCACCACCCCCGGTCTCGATGTCGGAGACCGGCAGCTTCCACCTCGCGCCCCCGCCCACGACCGCGCCCCCGCAACAACAGCCGTACGCACAGCCGGGGTTCCAGCAACCACCGCCCGCCGCCCCGTTCACGACGGACGCGCCGCCCCCGTACGCCGTCGGCGCACCGCACCCCTCCCAGGCGCCGACCTCCGGCATACCGCACGACTCCGCGGCCACCCGCGCCTACACCGCCCAGCAGCACCCGCCGGTCCCGGCGCCGCCGGTGCAGCACGCCGCGCCCCACGCACCCGTACGGCGAACGCGTCCGGGACCGCCCCCGAAGGTGGCGGCCGGGGTGCTGGTGGCGGCACTGATCTGCTTCGCGGTCGGGATCTGGGCCCTGACCCAGGTCTGATGGGCCGGGTCCGGATCTGACGGGTCCTGACCCAGCTCTGACGCGGCCCAGGCCCGGATCTGACGGGCCCTGACCCAGGTCTGACGGCCCGGGTCCGGGCCCCGGCCGTAAGGTTGGCGGCCCGACTACCAGCCCTGCGGCGGCTGGTGGCCCCCGCCGGCCGGGTGACCGGCGACCGGGGCGCCGGCCGTCGCGCGGCGGCGGGCCAGCAGCATCCAGACGCCCAGCCCCAGCACCAGCACGGACCCCGTGCCGATACCGGCCGCGGCAACGGCCTTCATCGGGCCGCTCTTTGCCGCCTGCTCGGCGTTCTGGCCCTTCCGGGCCACTTCCCGGTCCTGGTCGGTGACGCCGAAGACCCCGGCCTCACCTTCGTACGGGGACTCCTCGGCCTGGTTCTTCACCTGGACCGACAGCTCGAACGGGATCGGCTCGGCGCCGTAGGACTCCTTCAGCTTCGGGCTGAGGGAGACCGACAGGTAGTACCAGCCCGCGAAGCGCATGGAACTGACCTGGGCCGAGGAGTCGAACCGGTTGCGGTAGGCCACCGGCGGCAGCGGGCGCAGCGACGCGGACGCGGGACTTCCGGAGTATGAGAGCGTGGCGTCGGAGACATGCCCCTGGGCGGGGTTGTCCAGCGACAGGGCGAGCGCGTTGCCCACGAACTCCTTCCCGGCGTTCGTGCTGTTGGAGAGCCCGGCGGTGGCGTGGATCTGCTGGCCCCAGTCCACCGGCACCCGGTAGAAGCGGGTCTGCCCGGGGGCCACGGTGTCCTGCCAGCGGCCGTTCTCCAGGCTGGTCGCCTCGGCGTAACCGGCCCCGCCGGACCGCTTCTGCTGCTTCCCGGTCAGGGGCGGCGGCGAAGCCGAGGGCCAGCTCTCGGGCGCCTCGGTCGGCATGGACGACCCGCTCTTCAGCCGCGGCTCCTTCAGGAAGCGCAACTCCAGGCCCCAGGCTTCGGAGTCGGCGGGATCCTTGGTCTCCCGCTCGACGAGGACGTCGTACTGGCCGCTCTCC
This sequence comes from Streptomyces sp. NPDC058375, assembly GCF_042723425.1. Taxonomy (NCBI): domain Bacteria; kingdom Bacillati; phylum Actinomycetota; class Actinomycetes; order Kitasatosporales; family Streptomycetaceae; genus Streptomyces; species Streptomyces sp. NPDC058375. The sequence continues at coordinate 9,269 of NZ_JBHXJG010000126.1, forward strand.
TGGCAGGTGGTACTGCCCTCCTCGACGGTCCGGAAGGCGTACGCGGCGATGGGACGGGCGTACTCGCCCGAGCCGAAGTTCGCCCGCCCCGAGCCGCACTGGCTGTCGTCGGTCTCCCGGAGGCTGACGTTGATGCCGTCGCCGTAGGCGACCGTGCCGCTGTCGCCGGGCACCGCGACCGCCGAGACATAGGCGGCGGAGACGTCGTCCAGCGTGACCCGGTAGTAGAGCTTCTCGCCCGGCCTGATGGTGCTGCGGTACGGGACGCCCTCGTCGAGCTCGGACGCCTCGACGTTCGCCGTCGCCCCCTGCACGTTCTTCGCGTCGGGGTCGAACGCGTACGCCCCGGGGCCGACCGCGTGCGCCTGCCCCGGCAGGACCGCCGCCGCGCACATCGCCGCGAGTGCCGCGGCCACCACCCGCCCCCTGTTGCGCTGCCGCTGCCTCTTCACGCGCTTCCCCTCGTCGTCCTCACGCGCCGGTGCCCGTCGCCCGCCCGGCCGCGATGCCGGTCCATCCTGCCCCGCCCGCCCCGCCGCTGTCTCCGGCCACAGCCGGATTGCCCCGCTTGTCCGGGTTCCCCGCGCCGACACCCGCACTGACGGTCATTCACGTAAGCAAGCTATTGATTTGCGCAAGTGAATTCAAGGGATGGGCCGTCACCGTCACGCAACACAGAGACCCGGGCAACACAAAGACGCGGGCCAACACAAACGCCCGGGCACCACGCAGCCCCGGGCATCACGTCGGCCGTACAGCAAGAAGCACCGGACAGCACGAAGCCCCGGTCGCTCAGCGACCGGGGCCCGTAACAGACTGTGCCGTCTCACACACCCGAACCTGCGGGCACGGAGTCGGTCGCCTCCGTCCACAGATCCTGCTCGGCGCGATCCGCCTGGATCTGGCGGTACACGAGGAGCCCGCCGATGGCGGCCAGTGCGACCAGGAGAAGCTTCTTCACCGCGCGACCTCGTCTTTCCTTGGCGTAAGGGCCTTCTGTCGCCGACTATACACACCGGCCGATACCGATCGGTGACCTGCCCGGACCCCTGCGGCACCCCCTCCACAGCGTCCGGAACGACCTCCCGGCAGCCCCTCTCCGCCGCCCGCGAGGGGCTGTCCAGCCCGGTTGCACCATACGAGTGGTGTTAATCCGAAGATCGGCGCAGAGCGGGCGTCGCTCCCCGGAAACCCGGCCCGGATCCACATGATCGGAGAAGTCAGCAACCGGACCGTCCGAAAGCGAGGGGCCATGAGCACCTTCCAGCCCAAGAACCTCTGGACCGCCTTCATCACCGCCTTCTTCGCCCTCCTGGCGTCGCTGGGCCTCGTCACCGCCACGGCGCCCGCCGCGAACGCCACGAACGCCGCCGCGCACCCGGGCACCACGACCCACGAGCACACGGGTGCCACCGCGGCAACCCCGATCGCCCCCTCGGTCCGATGGACCCTTCCGCGTGACCGGGCCCTTCCGCCCACGATGAAGCAGCGCATCCGGGCCGAGGCCCACGGTTCCTCCCCGGCCACCCGCCACCTGTCGTTCGACCCCGCGGAGACCGCCCGCACGACCGGCCAGACCGGCTCCCACCCCACAGCCCCGGAAGGCGACTCCCCGGCGCCGCCCCCCTGACCCCGGCGCCCACCGCACTCCGGGGCCCCTGGTCCGGTTCACACCGGCCGGGGGCCTTTTCGTGTGCCCGAAACCCAGCCGACGAGCGCTGCCCGGCGGACCGGACGACCATGGAAAGGTCCGGCGCACCGCCGAAAGGACCGTCCGATGAGCTCTCGTGGCACCACCTTCGCGGCCCTCGGCGCCGCCCTCGCCCTCCTCACGGCCCCGGCCTACGGAGCGGCCTCCTCCACCGGTACGGCGTCGAGCCCCGGCAGCGCCGCGCCGGCCGCGGCAACCACCGACCCCGACGTCGGCGCACCGCCCGGCGCGGAGGTCCTGGGTCGGCCCGCCGTCGGGGAGCCGTTCAAGCTGACCATCGGTTCCTCGGAGGCACGGCCCGACGAGTTGGAGATCACCGTCGAGGACGTCACCTGCGGCGAACCGCTGGACCCGAAGGTCCTGGCCCACGCGGCCGATTCCGTGGGCGAACCGACACAGAACCCGATGCCCGAGGGCGGGAAGCAGTTCTGCGTGGTCGCCATGGAGGTGCTGAACGTCGGCAAGAGCGAGGTCATCTGGTCCGTCGACGACACGGTCACCCTCAACGTCAACGACACCGCGTACAGCCAGAGCCAGACCGACGCCGACTACGCGAGAGCCTACGGCGACTACTGGAGCGACAAGGGTGAGCTGGGACCGTCGTATGGCCTCAACCCCGGGAGCAAGGGCCCCGAGCACGCCGTCTTCCAGATCCCGGACGCCGACGAGCCAACCACCCTCTGGTTCGCCTCCAGCGACTGGCTGGAGAGCTTCGACGGCCCCGAACCCGGCTACCTCGTCCAGCTGGACCCCGCGAGCTGACCGCACCACCCACCGCAACGCGAAAGGCCCCCCACCGTTCCCGGTGAGGGGCCTTCGTGCTGGTGGGGCTAACAGGATTTGAACCTGTGGCCTCATCCTTATCAGGGATGCGCTCTAACCAACTGAGCTATAGCCCCGCCGCGCTGTGTTGCTCCGCGCTGACTTCTGAAGATTAGCGCACGTCGGGGCCAGTCCCAAAATCGATAGTCGGCGCGCTACTCGTCCTCGGCCAGCGTGAGCTCGACGCCGCCCACGAAGCCCGCCGACAGGTTGTAGATGAAGGCGCCCAGCGTCGCCAGCGCGGTGGCCAGCACCACGTCGATCACGGCGATGACCGAGGTGAAGATGAGCACGCGCGGCAGCGACAGGAACGACTGCAGGTCGAAGCCGTTGCTCTCGTTCGAGCCGGTGGCCTCGCTGATCGTGCCGCCGACGGTCTCGAAGACGCCCATCGCGTCCATGACCATCCACAGCACCGCCGACGCCACCACCGTGCAGATGCCCAGCGCGATGGACAGCAGGAAGCTGACCTTCATCACCGACCACGGGTCGGCCTTGGCCACCCGCAGGCGGGCCTTGCGGGTACGCGGCGTGGTCCGCGCCCCCGTGCGCGGCTTGCGCGTCGCCTGCGCGCCGCCCACGCCCTGGGCGCCGCCCAGCGTGCCGCCGCCCTGGCCGGGGCGCTGCTGACCGCCCTGGGTGCCGCCGCCGGGCGCCTGGTACGCCTGGGGCGGGTGGTACGGCCCCGAAGGCCCCGGTGCGGGCTCACGCTCGCCGGGCAGCGGCCCGGTCGCGTAACCCTCGTACTGGGGCTGAGACCCTCGTGTGTCCGTCACAGTGCCCCCTTGGGAGTCCGTGGCAGGGCCACGGGCACCGTTCGCTCCAGCTCCGGAAGCGGCCGAACCGGCGCCCGTGGCTCCACTCACGCTCTTACTCCTCGTGCTCCCCGGTCGAAGGCTCCGTGCCCTCGACAGTGCCCTCACTCACGCCCTCGGCGTGAACCGCGACCGTCTCGCCGTCGGCGTCATCGGCCCCATCGACCTCTTCCGCCTCACGGCCGGCCTCGGCGTTGCGCGCGATGCCGACGACGGCGTCACGCTTGCCCAGATTGATCAGTTGGACGCCCATGGTGTCACGGCCCGTCTCCCTGACTTCATTGACTCGCGTACGAATCACACCACCGCCGAGCGTGATGGCGAGGATCTCGTCGGTCTCCTCGACCACCAGCGCACCGACGAGCGATCCGCGGTCCTCCACGATCTTGGCGGCCTTGATGCCGAGGCCGCCGCGGCCCTGGACGCGGTACTCGTCGACGGGGGTCCGCTTCGCGTACCCGCCGTCGGTAGCGGTGAAGACGAACGTACCCGGCCGGACGACATTCATCGAGAGGAGTTCGTCGCCCTCGCGGAAACTCATCCCCTTCACACCCGAAGTGGCGCGGCCCATCGGGCGCAGTGCGTCGTCCGTCGCGGTGAACCGGATCGACTGGGCCTTCTTGCTGATGAGCAGTAGATCGTCCTCGGCCGACACCAGCTCGGCGCCGATCAGCTCGTCGTCGCCGCCCTCCGGCATCTCGCGGAGGTTGATCGCGATGACACCGCCCGAGCGCGGCGAGTCGTAGTCCTTGAGCGCGGTCTTCTTCACCAGACCGCCCTTCGTCGCCAGGATCAGGTACGGCACGGCCTCGTAGTCGCGGATCGCGAGGATCTGGGCGATCTTCTCGTCCGGCTGGAAGGCCAGCAGGTTGGCGACGTGCTGCCCGCGCGCGTCCCGGCCGGCGTCCGGGAGCTCGTACGCCTTGGCCCGGTAGACCCGGCCCTTGTTCGTGAAGAACAGCAGCCAGTGGTGGGTCGTCGAGACGAAGAAGTGGTCGACGATGTCGTCTTCCCGCAGCTTCGTCCCACGCACACCCTTGCCGCCGCGCTTCTGCGAGCGGTAGTCGTCCGTCTTCGTGCGCTTCACATAGCCGCTGCGGGAGATCGTGACGACGATGTCCTCCTCGGCGATCAGGTCCTCGATGGACATGTCACCGTCGAAGGGCACCAGCTGGGAGCGCCGGTCGTCGCCGAACTTCTCGACGATCGCCGCCAGCTCCTCGCTGACGATCGTGCGCTGCTTGGCGGGCGAGGCCAGGATCTCGTTGTACTCGTTGATCTTCGCCTGGAGCTCATCGTGCTCGGCGGTGATCTTCTGGTGCTCCAGCGCGGCCAGTCGGCGCAGCTGCATCTCCAGGATCGCGTTGGCCTGGAGCTCGTCGATCTCCAGCAGGCCCATCAGGCCCTCGCGCGCGATCTCCACCGTGTTCGAGCGCCGGATGAGGGCGATGACCTCGTCGATGGCGTTCAGGGCCTTGAGGAGGCCGCGCAGGATGTGCGCCCGCTCCTCGGCCTTGCGCAGCCGGAACTTCGTCCGCCGGACGATGACCTCGATCTGGTGCGTCACCCAGTGGCGGATGAACGCGTCGATCGACAGCGTGCGCGGCACCCCGTCGACGAGCGCCAGCATGTTGGCGCCGAAGTTCGACTGGAGGTCGGTGTGCTTGTACAGGTTGTTCAGGACGACCTTGGCGACCGCGTCCCGCTTCAGGACGACGACCAGCCGCTGCCCCGTACGCGAGGAGGTCTCGTCACGGACGTCGGCGATCCCGCCGACCTTGCCGTCCTTGACCAGGTCGGCGATCTTCTGCGCGAGGTTGTCGGGGTTGGTCTGGTACGGAAGCTCCGTGACGACCAGGCACTGGCGGCCCTGGATCTCCTCGACCGCGACGACCGCGCGCATAGTGATCGAGCCACGGCCGGTGCGGTACGCCTCCTCGATGCCCTTGCGGCCCACGACCAGCGCGCCGGTGGGAAAGTCGGGGCCCTTGATGCGCTCGATCAGCGCGTCGAGCAGCTCCTCGTGCGAGGCCTCGGGGTTCTCCAGGTACCACTGGGCGCCGGCGGCGACCTCGCGGAGGTTGTGCGGCGGGATGTTGGTCGCCATGCCGACCGCGATCCCCGCGGAGCCGTTGACCAGCAGGTTCGGGAAGCGCGCCGGCAGGACCGTCGGCTCCTGGTTGCGGCCGTCGTAGTTGTCCTGGAAGTCGACGGTCTCCTCGTCGATGTCCCGGACCATCTCCATGGACAGCGGCATCATCTTGCACTCGGTGTACCGCATGGCGGCGGCCGGGTCGTTGCCCGGGGAACCGAAGTTGCCGTTGGAGTCCACCAGCGGCATGCGCATCGACCAGTGCTGCGCGAGGCGCACCAGCGCGTCGTAGATGGAGGAGTCGCCGTGCGGGTGGTACGTACCCATGACGTCGCCGACGACGCGGGCGCACTTGTAGAAGCCCTTCTCGGGGCGGTACCCGCCGTCGTACATCGCGTACAGCACCCGGCGGTGGACGGGCTTGAGGCCGTCCCGTACGTCGGGCAGCGCACGCGAGACGATGACGGACATCGCGTAGTCGAGATAGGAGCGCTGCATCTCCGTCTCGAGCTGGACGGGCTCGACACGCATCCCCACGCCGGGGACGGTGTCCTCCTCGCCGGGCGTCGCGGGGTCAGGTGTCACAGGGGTGTTCTCGTCGGCCATTGCTGGTCAAAGTCCTTTCGAGCTGCGGCGTGGCTGGTGCGGCCGACTCAGATGTCGAGGAAGCGGACGTCCTTGGCGTTGCGCTGGATGAACGAGCGCCGCGCCTCGACGTCCTCGCCCATGAGCACCGAGAACAGGTCGTCGGCCTGCGCCGCGTCGTCCAGCGTGACCTGGCCGAGGACCCGGTGGTCGACGTCCATGGTCGTGACGCGCAGCTCTTCGGCGTTCATCTCGCCGAGGCCCTTGAAGCGCTGGATCGAGTCTTCCTTGATCCGCTTGCCGTTCTGCTTGCCGAGCGCCACCAGGGCGTCGCGCTCCCGGTCCGAGTACGCGTACTCGAAGTCGTCCCGGCCCCACTTGATCTTGTAGAGCGGCGGGCGCGAGAGGTAGACGTGCCCGGCCTCGACCAGCGGCCGCATGAAGCGGAAGAGGAAGGTCAGCAGCAGGGTGTTGATGTGCTGGCCGTCGACGTCGGCGTCCGCCATCAGGATGATCTTGTGATAGCGGAGCTTCTCGATGTCGAAGTCCTCGTGGACCCCGGTGCCGAACGCCGAGATCAGCGCCTGGACCTCGGTGTTCTGGAGGATCTTGTCGATCCGGGCCTTCTCGACGTTCAGGATCTTGCCGCGGATGGGCAGGATCGCCTGGTACATCGGGTTGCGGCCGGACTTCGCCGAACCACCGGCGGAGTCGCCCTCGACGATGAAGATCTCGCACTTGGTGGGGTCGTTCGACTGGCAGTCGCTGAGCTTGCCCGGCAGCGAGGCGCTCTCCAGGAGCCCCTTGCGCCGCGTCAGGTCACGCGCCTTGCGCGCCGCCACACGGGCGGTCGAGGCGGCGATGCCCTTGCGGATGATGTCGGCGGCCTCGTTGGGGTTCCGGTCGAACCAGTCCGTCAGCTGCTCGTGGACGACCTTCTGCACGAAGGTCTTGGCCTCCGTGTTGCCCAGCTTGGTCTTCGTCTGGCCCTCGAACTGCGGCTCGCCCAGCTTCACCGAGATGATCGCGGTGAGACCCTCGCGGACGTCCTCGCCGGTGAGGTTGTCGTCCTTCTCGCGGAGCAGCTTCTTGTCGCGCGCGTACCGGTTGACCAGCGAGGTCAGCGCCGCACGGAAGCCCTCCTCGTGCGTACCGCCCTCGTGCGTGTGGATCGCGTTGGCGAAGGAGTAGACGCCCTCGGTGTACTGCGTGTTCCACTGCATGGCGATCTCGGCCGAGAGGAGACGGTCCTTGTCCTCGGCCTCGATGTCGATCACCGACTGGTGAATGACGTCGCCCTTGCGGGAGTTGAGGTACTTCACGAAATCGACGATGCCGTTTTCGTAGTGGTACGTGACCGAGCGGGCGGTCTCCTCCTCGGCGGGCTCGACCGCGTCGGCGCTGTCCGCGCCCGCCGTCGCCTTCGCCGACTCGCGCTCGTCGGTGAGCTTGAGGGTGAGGCCCTTGTTGAGGAACGCCATCTCCTGGAAGCGGCGCGAGAGGGTCTCGAAGCTGTACTCGGTGGTCTCGAAGATGTCCCCGTCGGCCCAGAAGGTGACCGTCGTACCGGTCTCCTCGGTGGCCTCGTGCTTGGCCAGCGGGGCGGTCGGGACGCCGAGCTTGTAGTCCTGGGTCCAGCGGTAGCCGTCGGTCTTGACCTCGACGGCGACCCGGGTGGACAGGGCGTTGACGACGGAGACGCCGACGCCGTGCAGACCGCCGGAGACGGCGTAGCCGCCGCCGCCGAACTTTCCGCCCGCGTGCAGCACGGTCAGCACGACCTCGACGGCCGGCTTCCCTTCGGACGGCACGATGCCGACCGGGATGCCACGGCCGTTGTCGATGACCCGCACCCCGCCGTCGGGGAGGATCGTGACGTCGATGGTGTCCGCGTGACCGGCCATCGCCTCGTCGACCGAGTTGTCGACGACCTCCTGCACGAGGTGGTGCAGGCCGCGCTCACCGGTCGAGCCGATGTACATGCCAGGTCGCTTGCGGACCGCGTCCAGCCCTTCCAGCACGGTGATCGCGCTGGCGTCGTACGAGGTTTCGGGGACCTCGCCCGGCTCACCGGCCGTGGACGGAATGTTCTCGTTGGGATTGCCGGAATCGGCCACGAAGCGCCCTTTCTGGCACAGCACAGGCCGTTCTCCGGACAGGCGGGAGCGGCTGCGTCGTTCGGCTTGTATCGACGACTCCCGCCTCAGCGGCGGGATTACTCACCAGTCTACCGGTAGCGCCGACATGATTGGGGGTTTGCCGGTACCTGAGTCCGGCTGTGCCGCCCTGAATGAGCGGCTGACGACTCCCCATATTCAGGAAGGGTCTCCAAGAGGCCCTGAAGGGCTTTGAGCGCTTCGGCCTGTCAACCCACCGCTACGGTGAGGGACGCTCCGGCCGTACCGTCCGGTTTCCTCCCGCGCGAACCCTGACGAACCCACCCACTAGCTCGCCCGGTACACGACAATTTTACGCCGAAAGTGCAGCTCAGCGTTGCCGAGCGAGGATCCGTACGGAAGCGGCGGGGGAGCGGGGAATCCGACCGCGGGTCAATCCGACCGTGGGTCCACAGCCGCCCGGCGGCGCGACCGCCTCCGGCCGGTGCCCCGAGGCTCAGCCGTAGGTGTCCCCCGGACCCTTGCTGCCGGGTGCCCGCAGCGGCCCGAACCGGCGCTCCGGACCACCCGGCCCGACCACCTTGATCATCCGTACGGTGCCCTGCCCCAGATCCGCGTTCAGCCGGGCCACCAGCTGCGGGGCCAGCAGCCGCAGCTGCGTCGCCCACGCCGTCGAGTCACAGCTCACCGTCAGCACCCGGGCGGCCGGATCGTCGTCGTACCGCAGCGGTACGCAGTGCTTCGCCAGGTCGTCGCCGACGATCTGCGGCCACCGCCCCATCACCCCGCCGACCGCCGCGGGCGTCTCCCAGCCCCGCTCGGTGATCAGCCGGTTGATCGCGGAACCCAGCGCCAGCGGATCCCGGCCGTCCGACCGCGCCCCCGAGCGCAGCCCGCCGCCCCGCCGGGCCTGCTTCTTCTGCTGCGCCGCGGCACCCCGCGCCCTGGCCTGCTCCTTCGCCGCCCGCAGGGCGACCCGGGCGAGGTCGACGCCGGTCGCCTCGGGCGGCTTCGGGCTCCCGGCCTCCGGCGTACGGCCGTCCGCGCCCGGCTGGTCCGCAGGCTCGTCCCGGCCGGTCATACGCGCTCCACCTCGCCCGCCGCCACCGCGTACCGCGTCCCCGCCAGCACGCCCGGCACGTCCTCCGCCACCGCGGCCGTCACCAGCACCTGCTCGCCCGGGGCCACCAGCTCCGCCAGCCGCTCCCGGCGGCGGGCGTCCAGCTCGGCGAAGACGTCGTCCAGGACCAGCACCGGCTCGTTGCCCTCGGAGCGCAACAGCTCGTAACTGGCAAGACGCAGCGCCAGCGCGTAGCTCCAGGACTCGCCATGGCTCGCGTACCCCTTGGCCGGCATACCCCGCAGCCCGAGCAGCAGATCGTCGCGGTGCGGGCCGACCAGCGTCACGCCCCGCTCGATCTCCTGCTTGCGGACCCCCACGAGCGCCGCGATCAGCTGCTCGTACAGCTCGTCGCGGGTGCGCTCGGGGCCCACGTCCTCGCCGACCGAGCTGCGGTACTCCAGCGCCACCGGACCGCCGCCCGGCGCCACGTCCCCGTACGCCTTGTCGGCCAGCGGCTGGAGCGTGGCGATCAGATCGAGGCGCTGGGCGAGCAGTTCGGCGCCGACCCGGCCCAGGTGCTGGTCCCAGACGTCCAGGGTGGACAGGTCCATCGAGCGGCCGCCGTGCCGCCGGGCCATCGCCGCCGACTTCAGCAGGGTGTTGCGCTGCTTGAGGACGCGCTCGTAGTCGGAGCGGACCCCGGCCATCCGGGGCGAGCGCGCGGTGATCAGCTCGTCCAGGAACCGCCGCCGCTCGCCGGGGTCGCCCTTGACCAGCGCCAGATCCTCCGGGGCGAACAGCACCGTCCGGACGATGCCGAGCACGTCACGCGGTCTGACCTGCGAGGACCTGTTGATACGGGCCCGGTTCGCGCGGCCGGGATTCAGCTCCAGCTCGACCAGCTGCGAGCGCTCGCCCTGGGTGACCGCCGCGCGGATCACCGCCCGCTCCGCGCCCATGCGCACCAGCGGGGCGTCCGAGGAGACCCGGTGGCTGCCGAGGGTGGCGAGATAGCCGACGGCCTCGACGAGATTGGTCTTGCCCTGCCCGTTGGGCCCCACGAACGCGGTGACGCCCGGGTCGAGAGGGACCTCGACCCGGGCGTACGAGCGGAAGTCGGCCAGCGAGAGATGCGTGACGTGCATGGTGGCCGGCCTCTCCCGTGGTGCTTCCTTCGCGCAGGCTGTCGTGCCTGCTCGCGCCGCCGACGCTCCGCCGGCGGTCCGGTCAGTTCTCGGACTTGGACTCGACCGCGTGCCCGCCGAACTGGTTGCGCAGCGCGGCGATCATCTTCATCTGCGGCGAGTCGTCCTGGCGCGAGGCGAACCGCGCGAACAGCGACGCCGTGATCGCGGGCAGCGGCACCGCGTTGTCGATCGCGGCCTCCACCGTCCAGCGGCCCTCGCCCGAGTCGGCGGCGAAGCCCCGGAGCTTCTCCAGGTGCTCGTCGTCGTCGAGCGCGTTGACCGCGAGGTCGAGCAGCCAGGAACGGATGACCGTGCCCTCCTGCCAGGAGCGGAAGACCTCGCGCACATCGGTGACGGAGTCGACCTTCTCCAGCAGCTCCCAGCCCTCGGCGTAGGCCTGCATCATGGCGTACTCGATGCCGTTGTGGACCATCTTCGCGAAGTGGCCGGCGCCGACCTTGCCCGCGTGGACGGAGCCGAAGTCGCCCTCGGGCTTCAGCGCGTCGAAGATCGGCTGGACCTTCGCCACGTTCTCCTCGGTGCCGCCGTACATCAGGGCGTAGCCGTTCTTCAGGCCCCAGACACCGCCGGAGACGCCGCAGTCGACGAAGCCGATCTCCTTCTGGCCCAGCTGGGCGCCGTGCTTCTCGTCGTCGGTCCAGCGCGAGTTCCCGCCGTCGACGACGACGTCGCCGGGCGAGAGCAGCTCGGCCAGCTCGTCGATCGTGGACTGGGTGGCGGCACCGGCCGGGACCATGACCCAGACGACCCGCGGGCCCTTCAGCTTGCCCACAAGCTCTTCGAGACTGTGGACATCGGCGACATCCGGGTTGCGGTCGTAACCGATGACGGTGTGGCCTGCGCGGCGGATGCGCTCGCGCATGTTGCCGCCCATCTTGCCGAGGCCGACGAGACCGAGCTCCATCAGTGTTCCTTCGCTGCGTTCGGGCATTGCGTGACGCTGCCCGAGCCTACTGCCGTCCCCCGCCGCACACCTGTGGGCTCAGCCGCTCAGTCGTACGGGCATGATCAGGTACTTGTACGCCTCGTCCGCCTCGGCGTCGACCGCGGGCTTGCCGCTGAGCAGGGCCGGCTTGGTCGAGGTGG